>JASLCY010000450.1 GCA_030151925.1 Oligoflexus sp. | reverse complement strand
TTTCTTCTTTGCTGTTGTGATCGGCCATGTGCTTCTTCCTACCTTCCACTTAAGTCAAGGTTGATGTTAACCACTACCGGTGTCGCGAGTCCTTCACAAAAAGGTCGCTACCAATAATCGACTACAAGTGTAACACATTGATTCTTAAGTTTTATACTCAATTTGTTGAGGAGTTTTGGCCAAAGCGTATTTGAGATAGGCCAGACTGAGGAAGACCAGCGCGCTGCCGCACACGCCCCACCAAGCATAACGCTCCCAGGCCCAGGTTCCGACGAACGAACCGAGGGCCCCGCCGACGAAGTAGCAGAACATGTAGGAGGTCTGGATGCGGCTCTGGGCCGAAGGCATCAGGGCAAAGATACGGCTCTGGTTGGAGACATGACCGCCCTGAACGCCGATGTCCATGACGAGCACGCCGAGGCTCAAGCCGATGAGGCTGGTGCTGGAGAAGCCGAAGATCACGAACGAGACCATGGCGACCAGAATCATGATGCCGGTCGTGCGACGCGGATGGAACCTGTCGCTCAGCGTCCCGACGATAGGGCTCGCCGCGGCCGCGCCCGCGCCGAGCAGACCGAAGAGGCCGACCGCGCGCGCGCCGAGGTGAAAGGCCGGGGATTCCATGAGGTGGATCAGGGTCGACCAGAAGGCGCTGAACGAACCGAAGAGCATAGCGCCAAAGAAGGCAGCTTCACGGAGGTCCTTCTGGGTGAAGAAGATGCGCAGGACGGACGACAGGAGGCCGGTGTAGGTGCCCTTGTAGGTCGGCACGCTCTTCGGCGAGAAGAAGGCCAAAAGCCCGGTAAGGATGAGCAGGATGATAGCCGCCAGCCCGAACATGCTGCGCCAGCCGAAGGCCTGGCCCACGAAACCCGCGACGGTCCGCGCCAGCAAAATGCCGAGCAGCAGGCCGCTCACCATGGTCCCGACCACCTTGCCCCGACGCTCCGGACGAGCGAGCGAAGCCGCGAAAGGGATAAGGAGCTGCGGCGTCATCGTCGTGAGGCCGATGAGCAGGCTGCCGATCACCACCGCGTTGAAGGCGGGCGCCGTCGCCACCAGAACGCAGCTGCCCGCGGCGAGCAGGGTGAAGAGCAGGACCAGGCGCCTTCTTTCGAACATATCGCCGAGCGGGACGATGAAGAGCATGCCGAGCGCATAGCCTAGCTGCGTAAGCGTGGGGATCCAGGCGATCGCCTCCATCCTCGCGGCGAAGGTCTCGCGGATCTGCTCGAGCAGGGGCTGATTATAGTAGAGGTTGGCGACGCTCATCGCCGTGGCGGTCGCCATCAGCATCAGAGTGGATTGTTTGAGATCGGAAGTGGATGTCATCGGCAAGCGGTGCTTTCATTTCGCTGATTTTTTCTGTCGAAGTGGGCCTCACCCGCCTCGATGAACCAGAAAGGCTCATCTAATTCGCTGAAATCAAAGATTATTTACCTCTAAACATGACGGACATCAATTTCCTTTTTCAGGGCGGGCGGGACCTGGGCGGGAGCCTTTCACGGTAGGCTCGGCCAAGCGCATGCCTTTAGTATGAGTTGAGGTCAGCGGCGGACCGAGAGTCCGGCCGATCAAGATAGGAGAATGAGGTTATGAAATTCGAAGCCACCAGCCCGAGCCCGGGCCAATCTTATCCCGACAGCCCGCTGCGGAAGCACGATCCCGAGCCGGATCGCATACCGCGGCGCGATACGAATCCGGCGCCGAACTCGGCGCCCGTTCAGCCGAATAACCCCAAGGCGGTGCCGGGCACCAATCCGCCTTCGTTCTGAATTCTGAATAACCTTAGAGATCGCAGCGCAGGGCGAACTTCCAGATCTCGGGCCCGCCGAGGGCGAGTTGGCCCTGAGCTGCCGAAGCCCAGTATCTATGGTCGGTGATGTTCTCGACATTGACGCTGATCGTCGTGCGAGCGGCATCACCCGGCAAACGATAATCCAATCCCCCATCCACGCGCGTCCACGGATCGAGTGAGCGAGTGTTCTGCGCATCCACGTACTGCCGGCTGAAGTGATAGAAGCCGAGGTTCGCGGAGAGGCCGTAGCCGAGCTTCGCGTCGAAGAGCAGAGGCAGCGTGAAGTGCGGTACGCCGGGCGCCTGCTTGTCTTTGGTCGTGCCCGATCTCACGACGTCCGCGTCCACGTACATCGCCCCACCGGTGAGGCTGAGGAACGAGGTGATATCGCCGTTGAAGCTCAGCTCGACGCCGCGGTTCCTCTGCAGGCCGTCCTGCGTATAGACGTTGCTGTCGGCGTCGAGGTATTCGAGGTCGCGTTCGATCTGGAAGAGCGCGGTCGTGAAGAAGAGATCCTTCGCCACGCGCGTCTTCACTCCGACTTCGACCTGGCGGCTCTTGATCGAAGGCATGATCTCGTTCGCGTTCGCGGCGGTCACGGGAGCCTGCCCGCCGCGCTCGAGGCCTTCGACGTAAGACGCATAGGTGTTGACCTGCTCGACCGGCTGGTAGCTGATCGCCGCCACGGGCGTCGTCGCCGTATCATTCTGGTTGAGGGTGTTGCGGCCGGTCGCGACATCGTAGTTCTCGAAGTGGATCGTCGTATTCTTCGCGCCGATCAGGAGGTTCCATTCCTTGGTGAGGCGCATGCTGTCGGTGATCGCGTAGGTGCGGGTATCGAGCAGGTTCACGCGGCCCGTCTTGAGCTTCTGGGCATCCGGCTTATCCACGTAAACAGGATTGTAGAGGTTGGTCTGGATAGGGGCGAGCGAGGTCGTGATCGCGTTGCGGAAATCGTAGCCGCTGCCGAGCGCCGCGAACGTCAGATCATGGACGACGGGGCCGGTTCGCTCCGTGCCGCGGATAAAGGCGTTCACGCCTTCGAACGGCGCGTATTCGGTGCCGCCCGCAAGATAGCTCGGGCGAAGGGTCATCGCGCCGTTGGGGTTCGTGATGAGGCCCGTGCCGGTGGAGAAGATAGGCCGGCGCCGCGTCCCGTACATGCCATCGACCTCGAAGGTCCAGCGATCGGCGAAATCCCATTGGTACGAGCCGTAGCCGAAGTCCCATTCCTGCACGAGATAAGACCAGGATTGGAAGTGGTTCTGCATGGGGTTCGGAGCTTTGGGAACCGCCACGCCTGAAGCGAGCACGTAACCGTTCTGGTAGCCGTCGCTGCGATTGTGGATCGAATCGTAACCGAGATTGAAGCGCATGGTCTTGGACAGGCGATAGCTGAAGTCGACCGCTCCGACGTTGCGTTCGTCGGTGCCGCCGTGGAAGGCCTCGCCCTTCTCCGCCGCGAGGTTCACGCGCACGCCGAACTGCTTGTCGTCGCCGAACGTGCGGCTGACGTCGGCGCTGCCCCAATAAATGCTCTTCTCGCGCAGGCCGACGCCGAGGTGAGTGATGGGATCGGCCGTAGGCGCTTTGGAGACGATATTGATCGCGCCGCCGACCGAAGACGAGGGGCTGAAGCTGCCGAGGGCCGCCGACGGCCCTTTCACCACTTCGATGCGATCGACCGTATAGAGTTCGCCGAGCGAGCCGGAGAAGATGGAGCCGGGGCCGAGGCCGTTGAAAGTCACCGCATCGGCGCCGACGGGGAAGCCGCGGAAGCCGATGGTGAAAGCCGAGAAGCCGCCGGCCGTGCTCACGTTGGTGACCGCGGGATCGTTTTTGAGGACCTGGTTCGCGGTCATCGACTGCTGCTTCTCGATGATGTCCTTATCGTAGGTGTGCACCGTGCACGGCGTGTCATGCAGCGTTTGATTGCCGAGGATCCCGACGCGCGACTCGGGGAAGATCCTCTGGCCTTCGACGGTGACGTGTTCGTGATCGGCCTTCTCCGCCGGCGCTGGAGCCGACGGCTCCTGGGCTTGTGCGGAAGAGGCGGCGAGGACGGCCGAAGCGGTGATGGCTAGGATTTTCATGGCTCTCTTTCACTCATGGATGGGACTCGCAAACGTCCGGCATCCTAGTCGAAAGAGCCTCAAATCGCAGCCCAAAAAGACCATAAAAAAAGCCCAGTCTTTTGGACTGGGCCTGGAATCAAAAGTGTTTTAAGCTCTTTTGCGCATTATTTACGAGCGGCTGAACTGAGGCCAGCCTGAAGATCGGCCTTGAGCACGTCGTAGACTCGGTTTTGTAACAGGTCTTGACGGACGGCTTCCACCGCCTTCTGTGCTTCGTCGGAAGCGCCGTCGCTCGCCACGCCGGCGTTGCTGTTGTTGTCTTCTTCTTCCGTATCGTCTTTGATGTTGCCGATCTCATCGATAGCCTTGGCGATACGCACGAAGTAGCAAGGCGTCACGTAAACCGGATTGGTTTCCGCAGTCGAAGGAGTGAGCGTCGCGTACTTGCTCTTCGCGATCGAAGTGCTGAGCAAAGCCGCGTAAGCCGGCACCGGGCAGCTCGCGTCCGCCTTCCAGAGGACGAGGCCGTTCACGGATTTGGCTTCCATCGCGAACCAACGCAGCTTGCGCCGGAACTCGTGGATGCCGTTGCCTTCTTCGAGGCGGGTGAAGTCATAGGCTGTGCCCTTGATCAGGTCGAGCTGCGCGATGAGCTTTTGGATCACCACATCCCTGTCCTCGACCACCGGCTTCCAGGGATAGTTCGCGAGGAAGGCCCTGAAGCCCTTGATGTAAGGCGTCTTGCTCTGAGAACCCGGGATGAAGTCCTCCTTCGTCAGGGTCTTCTGCAGGCTCGCCTGCGCCTTCTCGAGGTTGGTCGACAGCTTCTGCTTCACGTCGGGGCCGGCGCCGCTCTTATCGGCTTTATCGAGCAGCTCCTGCCACTTCGCGACGCCGCCGATCGCATCTTCGAGGGCTTTGAATTTCTTGCGTGCGCTCTTGAATTCAGCCGCCTCGTCCTCGTAGAGGCGAGCGAGGCCTTGGAGGAGGAACACGCTGTTGCGGGCGGAGTCGGCGAGCAGCTTCTCGCTCGATTCCTGGGCGCTCAGGCCCGCGATGTCCTTATCCACCGCATCGAGGAGTATCGTGAAACGAAGGGTTTGAGGCTGGGCCGAACGACTCGCGCCCTGAGCCTGGGCGCCCTTGAGTTCACTCGCCAGCCCTGAGCTTTCCGTGCTGCGGCAGGCCGAGGCCAATGATAGGCCGAGCAGCAACGATCCCGAGACCAAAGCCTTCTTCATAAGCATGTTTCAGTCCTTATGCGTGTTCATGAAATTCCAGTGCCTCGGCCCATGCGTGACGGACCGAGGCACCAGGCTTTCATGGTAGATTATTTGCCGTCGAACTTCAAAAGGAAGAGGTTCTTTTGTTGGGTGTCGAGGTCGCTCGCCACGAGGAAGCCTTCATCGCCGAAGGCCTGGAGGCCTTCGACGTGCGGCAGGCTCGAAGGCAGGCTCCAGGACGCGGTGTATTTGAAGGTCGCCTTCGCCGGATCGAGCTTCGCGACCTCGAAGATCTGGAGGCACGCCTTGCCGAGGATCGCGACGTTGCCGTCCGGCATGCGCGCGAGATCGCTGAAGCGGCAGCCCGAAGGCATGTCTTTCATAGTCCAGGCGGCGAGCGGGACGAGGCTGGTGTCGCCCGGCGCGCGGAACTCCTCATCCGCCGGGAGCGTGGCGCTGGCGCCGGCCATGAGGCCTCCGGCCGATTCGTTCGCGGGGCCGTATTCGACGAGGGCCGTGACGTTCGAATCGAGCGCGAGCAGGAAGTGGCCGTTGGCCAGCAGGAGCATGCCTTCGTAACCCTTGCTCATGTCCGTGCGGCCCGACCAGTTCGCGAGCGAGTAGGATCTCACCTGCTCGCCGGCCGCGTTGAATTCATAGATCCTGTTCTGGTTCTCTTGCAGGAGGAAGATCTCCGCCGTCGCGTCGGTCGCCAGCGCCTCCCACTGCGATGAGGCCCGGAAACCGTGCATTTTCAGGGGGATCTTCGTCGCTTCGGCGATCTCGACGACCGAGGAATTGTCGCGTTTCAGAGGGATAGAGAGGAGGTCGGACGTGTTATCCGATTCGGCGATGAGGTGGTCGCCGTTGATGGAGAGGCCCGAGACCTCGATCATGGGGATGGTCCATTGCGCGTCGAGATTGAGTTTATTCGAGGCCCGGAGCGTTGCCGGAGCGGTTTTGCCGGCGATCGCCGCCTTGGCTTCCGATGAGGATCCGCAACCGATGACGCCGGCGAGGAGGAGAGTGGACACAAGACACGTGGAGGCTTTGGCGCCAACAGATGGCGTCATGCGAGAGTTTTTCAAGGAAACCTCTTATGGCTGATACAATTTTCTGGGTGTGATTCCCTATTGTATCGACTAAAACGGCGTGGGTAAAA
>JASLCY010000401.1 GCA_030151925.1 Oligoflexus sp. | reverse complement strand
GGGCATTCCTGAGATAACAATCGATTGAAAGCTTTGAAGAAAGCGTGAGATAGGGGGCTGTTCGGTGAGTGGACGGAGTCAAGCAGTGATGGCAAGCGGTGTCGCAACGGAGGCCTACATCGATGAAGGTGGCAGCTTCATGGGCCACCCCAAAGGTCTGTACATCCTCTTCATGACGGAGATGTGGGAGCGCATGAGCTACTACGGTATGCGCGCGCTGCTCGTTCTCTATATGGTGAACCATCTGTTCAAACCCGAAGTCGCGGCGAACGTCCTGGGTTTCGGCGTGGTGAAAGGCGTCATCGAGAAGTTCTTCGGCCCGCTCGACATCCAGCCTATGGCTTCGCAGATCTACGGCCTCTATACGGCGCTCGTGTATCTGACCCCGTTCTTCGGCGGCATCATCGCCGACCGCTGGCTCGGTCAACGCCGTTCCGTCGTGATCGGCGGCATCCTGATGGCGATCGGCCACTTCCTGATGGCCTTCGAGAACCTGTTCTTCCCGGCCCTCATGTTCCTCATCGTCGGCAACGGCGCTTTCAAACCCAATATCTCCACTCAGGTCGGCGACCTCTACGCTCCGAACGATCCTCGTCGCGACGGTGCGTTCACGCTCTTCTACATGGGCATCAACCTCGGCGCGTTCTTCTCGCCCCTGATCTGCGGCACGCTCGGGCAGAAGGTCGGCTGGCACTGGGGCTTCGGCGCCGCCGGCGTCGGCATGGTCCTCGGCCTCCTCATCTACGTCTTCGGCCAACGTTTCATCAAACCTCACCCGGCGAACATCGTCCACAAGGTCGAGACCGAAACGAAAGAGAAGAAGCCTTTCACCAAGGAAGAGAAAACGGCGATCTGGGGCCTCGTGGTCCTCTGCGCGCTCAACATCGTGTTCTGGGGCGTCTACGAGCAGCAAGGCAACACGATGCAGCTCTGGGCGGATAACCAAACCAATTGGAACTTCTTCGGCTTCGAAGTGCCCTCGACCTGGTACCAATCGTTCAACCCGCTCGCTATCCTGGCTTTCGCTCCGCTGCTCGGCATCTTCTGGAAGTGGCAGGCGAAGAAGGACCGGGAACCGACTTCCGTCACCAAGATGGCCATCGGCTGCCTCCTGCTCGGCGCGGCTTTCGCTATCATGATCTTCGCGGCGAAACTGGTCGGTGACGGCCGCGGTTCGGTCGGCTGGCTCATCATCACCACTCTGATCCTCACCATCGGCGAGCTCTACCTCTCGCCCGTGGGCCTGTCGCTCGTGACCAAGGTCGCGCCGCCTCGCATCATATCGATGATGATGGGGATGTGGTTCCTCTCGAGCTTCGTCGGCAACTACCTCAGCGGCTACCTCGGAACGTTCTACAGCACGATGTCCAAAGGCAGCTTCTTCACTCTGATGGCCGTGCTCTCGTTTGCCGCCGGCCTCGCGATGGCGGCTTTCAACAAGCCTCTGCGTTCGGCTCTCGGCAACCACTAAGCCTTATTGATTCAAAACCAAAGCCCAGCTCCTCCGGGAGGCTGGGCTTTTTCATGGCTGCGGCTTCCGTTGATAAAATCTTTATTCCTGTTACAAAACCGAACAACTCAGTTGACGAAGTCACAACCTTGCATTACAAGATAGCTAGGTTTTGATCGAAAAATAGGGATGTTATGGTGCACTGTATCCAAATCTCGGTGTCGTCGCGTGTTGCCAAAGTGACCCTGCTCATGGCTGTCCTGCTGAGTTCTGCCGGGCGGGCTGAGCCGAAGAAAACCATTGTGCTCGCGAATACGGTGAAGAAACAGACGCTTTCCGAACGTCTGCTCTATCCAGCCATCCTAGCGGCTTTTCGTATCGTCCCTATCTACGCGGACGCCGAAGGCCTCGTCTCCGATCTTAGGGTCGACCTCGGTCAGTCGGTCCGCCTTAATCAACCCCTTGCGCAGATCACGAACCCCGACCCGACTTACGGTTTTAAGCCCTATGCCCTGGTCTCGCCCATCAACGGCATGATCACCGTCCTCGACATCGCGGTCGGCGATCGGGTGACGAAAGCGAAACCGCTGATGGTGATCGCCGATCTGAACGCGTATAAAGTGAAGATCCATCTTACGGCCTCCGATCTCCACGCCCTGCACAAAGGCGATCAGGGCACGCTTACGCTGCAGGGCAAGAAGCTGCCCGTCCGCATCCGCGCGATGAGTCCGATGATCGATCAGGCCACCGGCACCGCCCCGGCCGAGCTCGAAATCATCGCGAGCCCCAAGGAGCTGCGTGTTCTGGTGCCCGGCAGCATGGGGCAGGTCGTCTTCGAAACCAACCGGCACGAAGGCATCATCCTGCCCGAGGACGCTATCGTCTATAAAGGCAAGGATCCTTACGTCATTCGTTTTAGTGCGGAAAAAACCGCCCAATACCTTCCCGTGAAGATCGTGAAGCACGATGTCGGGCAGGTGGAGCTGGCGCCCGAGAATCTGAAGGACGGCGACCTCGTCGTTACGGGCTCGGCCGGATACATACCGGAAGGGGAAGCCCTCGACGTCGCCCCCGACGCGGGAGGCAAAGGTCCGTGAGAAACCTCATAGCGACGCCCATACGCGTCTACATGGTGATGGCCGTGTTCGCCGTGATCGGTTTGATCGCGAGCACCAAGCTGCCTATCTCGCTCTTCCCCGACTCCCTGCAGCCGCAGATCTACGTCTCCGTTCCTTACGGTTCGTTGAGTCCGGAGGAGTTCCGTCGCCTCTACGGCGCGCGCCTCGAATCCGAGCTCGAGAGCATCACCGGCCCCGGGCTGAGGCTCGAGAAGCAGGAGATCAACTACCGTTCGAACCACTTCGTCTCACGCATGACCTTCAACTGGGGCGCGGACGCCGAGCTCGCCCTCCGTGAATCGCAGCAGGCCGTGCAGAGCATAGGGTCGACCCTGCCCGAGGAATCGCGGCGCGAGATGGGCGTCGGGCCGATGAACGACGGCGCGTTTTTCGCGATGTCGTTCTACTCGAAGCAGCGCAGCCTCACCGAACTGCACAAGATACTCGAACCGCTGCTTATCCCGAAGATGACGAAGATCCGCGACGCCAACGGCGTGAGTCTCTGGGATCCCTCGAGCCGCGAGATCAAGGTCGAGCTCCGCCCCGAGGTGCTCGCCGCGATCGGTTTGCCGCCGCAGGTGATCGAAGCCACGATTCAATCCGCGCTCGGGACCTTGCGCGGCGGCTCCGTCGAACACAACGGCCACCGCCTGCCGGTCTCCATGAAAAAGCAGGTGAACGATCTCCCGGACCTCAGGCAGATCATGGTCGCGCTTCCGCAGGGCGGCAACCTTCCGCTCGGCGATATCGCCGACATCCGCTTCGAGGCGAACTCGCAGTCTTCGCAGAGCTTCAAGACAAGCGGCGTATCGAGCCTTATCCTCTTCGCGTCCCCCAAGCAGGGCGGTAACGTCAAGGCCATGGCCGAAGGCATCCTGAAGATCGTGGAGGAGAACAAGGCCAGCTTCCCGCCCGACGTCGAGATGCGGGTCCTGGTCGATCCGTCCTTCTACATACGGGCCGCGATCCACAGCGTGATGTTCGAAGTCCTGATCGGCTCGCTCCTCGCGTCTCTGGTGCTCTTCCTCTTTATCGGCAGCCTGCGGAACGTGGCGACCACCGCGATCGAGATCCCGATCAGCATCGCGCTCGCCTTCATCATGATGTGGATCTTCCATATCAACATCAACCTGCTCTCCCTCGCCGGCCTGGCCCTGGCTGCGGGCATGAACGTCGACGCCTCGGTGGTGGTGCTCGAGAACATCTTCCGCCACTTCGAGGAAGCCAAAGGCGAACTCAACGCGAACCGCAAACTCGATATCATCATGGAAGCCGTGAACGAGGTGAAGCTGCCCGTCATCGCCTCGACCCTGGCCTCGCTCGTGGTCTTCGTGCCTTTCATGTTCATCTCGGGCCTGAGCTACGCGATCCTCGGCGACCTGGCCAAGGCGGTGATCTTCTCGCACGGTTTCTCGGCAGTGGTCGCGTTGATCCTAGTGCCGACGGTCCGTCTGCACCTTATGAAGAAAGAGCCTTATTTCAAGCACAGGAAACCGCCTATCGAAGGCGTGCTCGTCCACTTCGAACGCTTCTACCTCAAGACGCTGCATCGTTTCATGGAGCATCCGAAGGCGATCTGGGGCTCGCTCCTCGGCATCGCGGCGCTGCTTTTGATCGTGCTGCTTTTGATCGTGCCGCACCTGCCGAAGGAGATCATCGGCAAACCGGAGACCGACTGGCTCATCATCCGCATCAGCACCACCAACAACTCGCAGATCAAGCAGATGGAGGCCATCGTGCAGAAACTCGAGCACGATGTGCTGGCCGATATGCAGGATGAGCTCATCTATACCTTCGACCAGGTGGATGGGCCGAACGACGCCAACATCCAGGCGCGCCTGCGCGATAAATCGCACATGCAGAAGGTCCGGAAGAAGATCGAAGCGCGCGTGGGCAATTCCGGCAACACCCGCATCAATATCGATGAGTGGAATCCGAGCGAATTCCGCATTCCGGATCCGCCCCAGATCCGGGCCGCGATCACCGGCGGCTCGGCCGAAGATCGCCTGCTCGCCGCTCGCGACCTCAAGCAGGTGATCGACGCGCAGAAGGGTTTTACCGATATCTGGGCGAACCCGGGAACCGACGACTCGGCCAGCATCGAGATCCTTCCGCATCGCGATCAATGGAATATGCTCGCGCAGGACGGCTTCCTCTGGACTCCGGAGTCGGTGACCGATGCCATCCGAGTGGCGACGCAGGGCAAATGGATAGGCGAGCTCCTGCTCGATCAGGTCAATACGCCTATCGTCATGCGGTATCCGGAGGGCGTGCTCTCCTCGGTCGCGGATCTCGGCAGCTATCCTCTTAAAGTGCGGGGCGATATGATCCCGCTGCGGGCGCTCGCCGATATCGAGCGGCTCGACCAGCAGCAGGCCTTTTATGTGGAATCGGGCCGTATCCTCGCTATGGTGCAGGCCTATGGGCACAGGGAGACGATTACGCGCGAGAAGATCGAGCAGACCCAGAAAGCGATCAAGAAGTGGATCGCCGAGGAGCTGCCGAAACTCAAGCTCGGCCCGCTCACCGTGCAGCTCGAGGATCCCCAGAAGGAACTCACGGATTCGATGAACCAGCTGCTCATCGCCTTCATCTGCTCGCTCGGCCTCATCTTCCTCACGATGGTGCTGCAGTTCGGATCGATGATCGAGTCCTTCCTGGTTTTGACCGCCGTTCCTCTCGGGCTCATAGGCGCTTTGGTCTCGCTCTTCGTCTTCCGCAGCTCGCTGTCGGTAAACGCGGCGCTCGGCATGATCCTGCTCAACGGCATCGCGGTGAACAACAGCATCATACTCGTGGATTTCGCGCGGCGTCTGGCGGAGCAGGGGCGGGGACCGATCGATGCCTGCCTGGAGGCCGCCAAACAACGGCTCAGGCCTATCCTGATCACCAGCCTGACGACTATCCTCGGCATGATGCCTATCGCCCTCGGCCTCGGAACCGGCGGCCGCGTCCTGCAGCCGCTCGGCATCGCGGTCGGCGGCGGCCTCGGGCTGTCGATGATCCTGACGCTCTTTATCGTGCCGGCTCTCCAGAGCCTTTATCTGAAACGCGTGATCCAGGATACGGCGGCCCTCGCGCTCGATCTCAAACAAGCGGAAGGAGGCGCGCCATGAAAATCCTGCGAGCTCTGATCGGCGTAAGCGCCTTGATCCTGCCGAGCGGTCAGGCCAAAGCGCTCGATTTCTGGCAGGCTCTCGATGCGATCGTGGAGCGTGATTTCAATCTCAAATCGCAGGACGCGATCAATCGCAGCGAAGTGGAGGCCCTGCTCGCCGACCGTCGCGCGGCGCTGCCGACCCTGACGGGAACCCTGGCGCGCACCGCGCACGATGATTGGCACACGACCGGCCTGACGAACAACGGCAGCTACTGGCAGCTCGACGGCATCCTCAACCTCTATCGTTTCGGGGCCGACCGCGCGCATTACCGCCTCGCCGAGAAAGGCGACAGCCGTTACGCGGCTACGGGCCAGAGGCAGCTCCTCGAAGCCGAGCGCGCGGGCGCCGAGAAGATCCTCGCCTTCGTCTTCAACAGCCTCGATCTCGAGGTGCTCGAGAAGATCCATCAGGTGCGGTCGCGGCTCTTCGAAGTCGCGACCAAGCAGTATAACAGGGGCCTGCTGCCGAAGCCCGAGGTCACCAAGGTCGAGCTCGACCTGCGCAGCATAGAGCTGCAGATCAAACGCGCCGAAGTCCTCGTTCAGCAGGCGCGGGTCGAGCTGGATCGTTATCTCGGCCCCAATCCCGTTCCCGCCGTCTGGCCCCTGCGTTCCGGCGCCGAGACGCTGAGCGTGCTCAATATCGACCGCGAGCATCCGAGCGTCGCCGAAGCCCGGGAAGCCCTGGCGATGGAAGAGCAGCGCGAGACCATCGACTGGGCCGGGCAGTATCCGACCCTCGACGCCGAGGTCATCGCCTCCCGCGGTTTCACCGGCAGCCCCTTCAACGGCGGCGGCACGGATTACCTCCTCTCCTTGACCATGCCTTTGATGGACAGGGGCGTGAGCCGTTCGCTCTACTCCGCGCAGAGGCAGAGGACCGAAGCCGCGCGTTATAACCTCGACTGGGTGAAGGAGAACCTCGACGTCTCGCGGAAGTCCGCGACGCTCGCCCTCAAGGAAAGCGCCGGCAACGTCCAGGTCTACGAGGACCTGACGATCCGCGCGAAGCAGCTCTATCAGGACAGCCTCGAACGCTTCGAGCGCGGACTCATGACCGTGAATGACCTGGGATTGGATGAAGCGCGTTTCTACGGGGCGGAGCGGGATCGAGTGCAGAGCTGGTACACTCTGCATCTCAGTTGGATAGCGTCTTGCCAGAACGCGGGTTTGAGGCTGCGCGACTGCCGCGACCTCAAACCAGCGTCTTAAGGATCATTTGAAGGAAGTGCGAGGCACGTAGGTGTAGCTCGAGTTCGTCGGCGTCTTCCAACGCAGGGTCAGGGCGATGCGATAACGAGGGCCTTGGAAGTAATTCAGGGCCAGCGCATGGTCGCCCTTGCTGAGCGTGACCGTGACTTCTTTTTTACCCGTGGTCTGCGAATCCTGCGGATCCGAGCCGAAAGCCTGGTGCTGGCCGTCGTTGTCGATGATCTCCTTGCCGTCGATGGAGAGGCGCGCGCCGTCGTCCGAGTTCAATTCAAAAGTATAGGATCCGTCCTGCGGGACGATCAGGGTCGTGCTCGTCTGCAGCGAGAACCATTCGAAGAGGTTGGGAACGTCGGGGAAGCCGGCCGAGAAGTTGCGCGGCTCGACCGCGTAGTTCTCCATGCAGACCTTGGTCACGTAGGTGGCTTCCGCCGGGTTGCTGTAATTCGGGATATGCGCGGTGTTCGCCGGGACCGAATAGACCTTGGCGAAAATAGGGAAGTTCGCGGTCTTGCCGTCGCAACGCGAGAAGATCTGGTCTTTGGGGATCACCGTGATCGTCTTCGAAGCGCTCACCGAGGGATCCGTCTTGAGCGTGGCGGTGATCGTCACCGGGGTTTCCTTGGCCACCGAAGAGGGCGGCGTATAGAGGCCGTTGCTATCGATGCTGCCGGCATCGCTGTATCCGTCCGGGACCTTCACGGACCAGGTTACGGAAGGGACGTCGCTGCTGTCCTTGATCGTCGCCGTGGCTTGGACCTTGTCGCCGCCGGCCTTGACGGAATCGACCGGCGTCGTGACCTGCAGAGTGATGTTCTTTTTCGGGATCGTGGCGTTGGTCGAGTCGATCGCGTTGGTATTATTCGTAGGAGTGGTCGCCGGGATTTGTTCCGCGTTCTGCGTTGTCGTCGGTTTGGTCTCGCGCGACTTGGTATCGCCGGAAAGCTTCGCCTTGTTACAGGCCATCGCACTGAGCAGAACGAGGCAGATCGCAGAAGAGCGCGCGAAACGTTGCATAAGGAACCCTTTTCTCTAGGCAGTGGGAGCTGGGACACATACTTATCGGCAGAGCCAGGGCAAAACTTGAGGATTTGCCCGAAAAACCTGGATTCAGCTATCAGAACAAGGGTTTGTGCGCGCTTGTGGCGGCTTTTTAGGGGCCTCGCGCCGAGGGACCTATAGAATCCCTACAAATGTCATAAAGTCATATTCGCTCTTGCGCAAGAAAAAATAGCGAGAGAAAGGTCGTTTAAACTTCAGCGCGATGGATCGATTCGCACGCGATCTGCGTGCGCACCATAGCGCGGAACAGCGTCAGCAGATGATGATGCTCGCCGCCCTTCATCCCGCCTCCTGATTCGATGACGTGATGGATCGTCTCGATCGTGGAATAACAGATCAAGCCCGGCTGCTGGCGGATCGAGAACTCCGAGGCACGAGGCGGTTCGAACATCACGCGCGGCAGGGCCTGAAGATTCGGACTCGCCTTCAGCATGCTCTTCGCCATGCTCCACGTCGCGTCGAGTATGACGAAGACATCGCGCCCCGGTTCGGCTCGCGGCAGGTCCTTGAGATCACGCGCCAGCGGCCCCGGAAACAGAAGATAGACGTTGCGCCCGGGATCGGCGATCAGGCCTTCGAGCACCGGATCGTCCGTAAAATCCACGCCCACCCGCAGGTGGGCGTTGGTCAGGCTGAGGAAGGCCATGCGCCCGGTGTTGATCGCCTTACGGGTCTCTTTCGGGTGGATGAGGATGACGAATTCGGGCTCGCTCGCGAAAGGCCTGAGGTCCGCGCAGTAGCACGTGACCTTCGCCTTGCGGCAGCGATAGCAGAGCCGGCGTTCATCCATAGCGGCCAGGGCGCTTCTTCACCACCACCGTTTTTTCCGCCGTCTCGCCGGACAGGGCCCAGATCCAGGCGCACACCACCAGGATGGGATTCGTCGTCCAGTAATTGAGAGTGGCGAGTATGGCGACGAGGAGGCGAGGCGCGAAGATGAAACCGAGCCACCAGAGGAGGCCGCCGAACGGCACCGAGGAGAACAGCAGGGTCAAACGCGGGAAAAAGAACATGAAGACGAGAAACAGGATACCGTGCACATCCCAGAAATTCATGAGGGGCTCCCTGCCTGGATGATGATCTCAAAACTCCTCAGGCGCTTTTCGTGCGCGAAGAGATCGGAGGTCGCGATGATCTCGTCAGCGCCGGTCCTGCTCTGCAGGTCTTTTAAACCCTGCTGGACGGTTGCGGGCCCGCCTATGATCGCGTGCCGCATCATCGCCTTGACCTTCGCCTCTTCGTCCGCCGACCACATCCCCGTCATGCTCTTGACCGGCGGCAGAAGAGGCTGCAGCGTGCCGCGGATCAGGTTCAGGCGCGCTTGATAAAGCGTGGTCGCCAGATGTTCGGCTTCCGCGTCCGTCTCCGCCGCGACGATCGAAACGCCGACCATCACCCGCGGCGCAGCGAGATCCGCCGAAGGTTTGAACCGCGCCTTATAAAGCGCGATCGCTTCGCTCATCATCTGCGGCGCGAAGTGCCCCGCGAACGCATAAGGCAGCCCGAGGGAGGCGGCGAGCTCGGCGCTGAAGAGGCTCGAGCCCAGGATCCAGATAGGGACGTCGATGCCCGCGCCGGGAATAGCCTTCACCCTTTGCCCCGGACGGGCGGGAGCCATGAAGAAACGCAGTTCTTCGATCAGGTCGGGGAAGTCCTCGCCGCCTTGCCCCAGGTCGCGCCTGAGCGCGCGGCTGGTCAGCTGATCGGTGCCCGGCGCGCGGCCGAGCCCGAGATCGATGCGGTCCGGATAGAGGGTCGCGAGCGTTCCGAACTGCTCGGCGACCATGAGCGGCGCGTGGTTGGGCAGCATGATGCCGCCGGATCCCACGCGTATGCGGCTCGTGCTGCCGGCGATGAAGCCGATCAGCACGGCCGTCGATGAGCTGGCTATGCCCTCGAGGTTATGATGCTCCGCGAGCCAGTAACGTTTGTAGCCGAGCCGCTCGACGTGCTGAGCCAGGTCGCGGCTCGCCGCGAAGGCCTCCGCGATCGTCTTGCCTTGCGGATAGAACACCAGATCGAGGACGGACAGCTCAGCGGCGCTCACCGATAGGGCTCACTTTCCTTTGGGCGGCTCCCACGTATTCGCTGAGAGGGCGAATGATGCGGTTGTTCGCGGTTTGCTCCATGATGTGGGCCGACCAGCCGGTGGTGCGGGCCATCACGAAGATAGGCGTGAAGAAGTCGATCTCGAAGCCCATCATGTAATAGGCCGGGCCGGCCGGGAAATCGAGGTTCGGATAGATCTTCTTCTTTTCGACCATCACGCTCTCGAGCGCGTCGTACATCTTCATCCAGCGCTGCTCGCCGACCGCGTCCGCGAGCTTCTGCGCGTACTTGCGCATGGTGGGGACGCGCGAGTCGCCCGACTTGTAGACGCGATGGCCGAAGCCCATGACCTTCTTCTTCTGCGCGAGGGCGTCGAGCATCCAGTCCTTGGCTTTCGCGGGATCTTCGATCTCGAGCATCATGTGCATCACCTGCTCGTTCGCGCCGCCGTGGAGCGGGCCTTTGAGGGCGCCGATGCCGGCGACCGTCGCCGAGTAGATGTCCGACTGGGTCGAGGTCACGACGCGGGCGGTGAAGGTCGAGGCGTTGAAGCTGTGCTCCGCGTAGAGGATGAGCGAGACGTCGAAGGCCTTCACGACTTCCTTGCTCGGCACCTTGCCGAAGCACATATGGAAGAAGTTCTCGGCGATCGAGAGCTTGGGATCGGGATCGATGGGTTTTAAGCCTTTTTTGCAGCGATAATCCGCGGCGACGCAGGTCGGGATGCGCGCGAGGAGCTGGATCGCCTTATCGAGGTTCGTCTCGGGCGACGCATCCCAGATGCGCGGGTCTTCGCAGCCGAGGATCGATACGGCCGTGCGGATCGTATCCATGGGATGGCAGGTCTTCGGAATATATTCGAGGTGCTTTTGCAGGTGCGCGGAGATAGGTCGATAGGACCGCTCCTTCGCCCGGAATTCCTGCAGCTGTTTCTCATTCGGCAATTCGCCGTGATAAAGGAGGTAGGCGACCTCTTCGAAGCTGCAGTTCTCTGCCAGGTCCTGCACCGGGTAGCCGCGATAAATAAGCGAGTTGGTATCGGGATTGACCTTCGAGACCGCCGTGGTGTCGATGACCGCGCCTTCTAGGCCTCGTTTTACGTTCATTTTATCAGGTTCGGGGACATAGTCAGGATTGATGTACTCAGCCACAGGTCGTTCCTCTCTTCTTGATAGACGGTGTCAGGGCCGAAGTATTGCCCCGATGCCATGGTCAGTCAACGAATATCCGTACCTTGACACTCGCCGTTTCACCCCGTAATTTCTTCCACAACGAGGCATTACAGTATGGAAAGGACTTCCGTGAAAAAGCATTTGGTCCGCGTCTATCCTTCTAAAGAAAAAATCGAGCGTAAAGATCAGCTCGCTTGGAAACTGGCAGAGCTGGCATCCGACAATACCCCTATCAAAGACGATGTCTTGGACATGGTCATCAACCGCATCATCGACAATGCTTCGGTAGCGGTCGCGGCGATCAACCGCCGTCCCGTGGCCTCGGCCCGCGCTATGGCCATCGCTCATCCGCGCAATGGGGGCGCGACTGTCTTCGGTATGCCGAATGATCAGAAGTTCGACTGCGAATGGGCCGCTTGGGCGAACGGCACGGCGGTGCGTGAGCTGGACTTCCACGATACATTCTTGGCAGCGGATTATTCGCACCCTGGCGACAACATCCCACCCATCCTGGCCGTTGCCCAACAATTGAAGAAAAACGGCAAGGAACTCCTCAAAGGGATCGTGACTGGCTACGAGATCCACGTCGACCTCGTCAAGGGCATCTGCCTCCACGAGTTCAAAAAGGACCACATCGCGCACCTCTGCCCAGCCCAGGCCGCCGGCATCGGCACGCTGCTCGGCCTGCCGACCGAGACGATCTATCAGGCGGTCCAGCAGGCCGTCCACGTCTCCTTCACGACCCGCCAGTCGCGCAAGGGCGAGATCTCGTCCTGGAAAGCCTACGCTCCGGCCCACGCCGCGAAACTCGCGATCGAAGCGGTGGATCGCACGATGCGCGGCGAAGGCGCCCCTTCGCCGATCTATGAAGGAGAGGATTCCGTCATCGCCTACATGCTCAAAGGCAAGCTCGGCGAATACGTCGTCCCGCTGCCCGAGAAAGGCGAAGAGAAACGCGCCATCCTCGAGACCTACACCAAGGAGCACTCGGCGGAATACCAATCGCAGGCGCTTATCGACCTGGCGCGCAAGATGAAACCGAAGATCACGAACTTCGACGACATCAAGTCGATCGTGATCCACACCTCGCACCATACGCACTACGTGATCGGCACCGGCGCGAACGATCCGCAGAAGATGGATCCCAAGGCGTCGCGCGAGACGCTCGACCACTCGATCATGTATATCTTCGCGGTCGCCCTGCAGGACGGCACCTGGCATCACGTTAAGTCCTACGCTCCCGAGCGCGCGCAGCGCGAGGACACCGTCCGCCTCTGGCACAAGGTCTCGACCGTCGAGGATCCGCAGTGGACCGAGTGGTACCACGATCAGGACCCGGACAAGAAACGTTTCGGCGGCCGCGTGGAGATCACGTTCAACAACGGCACGAAACTCGTCGACGAGCTGGGCGTGGCCGACGCGCACCCGGCGGGCGCCCGTCCGTTCAAACGCGCGGATTACATCAAGAAGTTCGATACGCTCACCGACGGCATCATCGCCAAGGACGAGCGCGATCGTTTCATCGGCCTGGTCGAGAACCTCGCGGATCTCACGCCGGAGCAGGTCCAGCAGATCAACGTGCAGTTGCCGATCGACAAACTCACGAACAATAAACGCGATGCCAAGGGGATCTTCTGATGTTATTTCCTGAACTCACCCCACAGGAGAAGCGCAAGAACCTGCGCGTGGCGCTCAAGACCGGGAAACTCCTGCGTTTCCCGGGTTCCTGGTCGCCGCTCGTCAGCATGGCGATCGAAAAAGAGGGGTTTGACGGCGTTTACATCTCCGGCTCGGTGCTCTCGAACGATCTCGGTTATCCCGATATCGGCCTCACGACCCTGACGGAAGTCGCGCAGCGCGGCCGGCAGATCGCGCGGACCACGAAGCTGCCGTCGATCATCGACATCGACACCGGATTCGGGGAGCCGATGAGCGCGACCCGCACGGTGCAGGAGATGATCGAACACGGCCTCGCCGGTTGCCATATCGAAGACCAGGTGAATCCGAAGCGCTGCGGCCACCTCGATGGCAAGGACATCGTGAGCCGCGACGCGATGGTGAGGAAGGTCGCCGCCGCCGCGCGCGGCA
>JASLCY010000607.1 GCA_030151925.1 Oligoflexus sp. | reverse complement strand
AAAATCACCACCCCCACCAGAGACTACCGATGCCCCCGAAGAAGCCGAAAAAATCTGATCTTGGGTTTAAGTATCCACGTAGCGCGGAGGAGTTCGTAGACGCGGATGAGTATAGGGAGTTCCTGGGTAGTGGCAAGCTGAAACCAGATGAGGCCGACTTTCTGAAACAGTTTTTAGCTGAGTACTACGGCAAGCCCAGTAAGAAGCAGCTTAAGCTTCATGAACCCCACCACTACCAGGGCCTTTGTGAAGCAGCCCGAGCCCGTGATCGGGATGTATTGAGTAACGCCCCTGATTTCTCCCCTGTAAAGCCTCAAGGAAATCGCAAGAATACCTATTATACCCCAGATGACTACTCCCTAATTACCCACAAGACGCCAGAGGACGCCCTCCTTGCTCTAGGGGAGACTGATGACCCAGTAATAAATGAGGAAAAAGAATGAAAAAAAGTGAATCCCCTATTGTAGACCCTACCTTTCCGAGCATCGCCATTAAGCGCGTAGACACTTACAGCTTCCAACTCATCGAAGTTCGCGGAGGCAAGACCAGGGTTCTGCAACAAGATACTTTCACTATCGTGAAGGACAGAGCAGACATGATTTTGCAACGGATGGCTGAGGGCTTATATGCGTAATAAGATTGAAAGCTTCCTGATCGCTATTAAGCTGATGGATGATGATAAGACTGTCTCACTCAGCTCGGCACTTGTAATTCTCGCTGGTATCAGGCTCATGGCGGGACCCTACATTGGTCCCTGGGATGTTGCAGTATTAACCCTGATCCTGGTCAATTACAACGCTCGGAAAGCTTGGAGAGACCGCCAGCGCGTGACCTCGGATGAAACACTTTCCGCTATGAATAATCTCAACCAGAAGATTGATGCTGTTCAGGGACAAGTGAAACAGATGCAGAACGTCGACTCGCTAGCCGGAATCCTCAACCAGTTCAACCAACCGTAAGACACCAATTAGCGTTTATTAGAATAAGGATAGCACATATGCCCTTCATCAAGGGGCAGCCTAAGCCTCCCGGCAGCGGGCGGAAGAAAGGCTCCCGGCCCTCCCCTCGAACCCTCAGAAGGGGCCTACAGGAAGTGGGGTTTGATCTCACAGAGGAGTTTCTGAAGCTTTACGAATCTGCTGCTGAAGACGCAGCCCTCCGGTTCCAGATACTCAAAGAAATCGCCAAATACACCCAGCCGCCAGCCCCCTCGGAAGACGATGACCAGCCCTCCCCGGAAGAATCCCTCCCCGATGACCCCACCGCCCTCCTCGCATTGGTAACACCACATGTCCCGCATACTCGAGAAGCCGCTGAATCCGGCGACCCTATCGTCCGTTCAGATAGCAGCAATTAAAAAGTTGTTCGGGCAGGGTAACCTGTCCCCGCTCTGGCATTCGACCCAGCGAAGGATGTCCGATACCTACCGAAATACTCAGTCAGAGGAGTTTCTTGCGTTTGCGTCCCGGCAGCTTGGAAAGTCTTATTGGGGCCTGTCTGAGGCCCTTGCCGTCTGCATCACACAACCGGGGTCTCGAGTCCTCTACTATGCACCCACCAAGGAAAAACTCGCAGACATTGTGAATGACAACATTGAGCCTATGAACTTCTGGGCCCCTGAGGGCTTGATCAAGCGGCAGAAGGCGGCAGGACGATGGAAGATAGGCAACTCTGAGTTGCGACTATGTGTTCTCGAAAGGGCGCATGTTAATAACAACCGGGGGATCAATGCTAAGGGGCTTATTGTTATCGAGGAAGGGTGTTTTGTTTCTTCAGATGACTTTGCCTATGCCTGGGAATCAATAATCGACCCTCAGCGCCTCCAGCACAAGCCCCGTGTCTTAATCATCACCAGTCCCTCTGAGGATGAGAATCATTACGTCCATACCCACCTCCTCCCCAAGTTGCGCGACTTAAATGCTGTTGCAGAATACTCGATCTTCGACAACCCGTTCTTGGCCGAGGAAGAGATCGAGAAGATCAAGGCCCGGGTAACGCCAGAGACATGGCGTCGGGAGTATATGGCTGAAGTTTTCCGCTCGACCCAGTCCGTTGCTATCCCGGAGTTTGACAATCGCCACATCACCAAGTTGAGCTTGCCCGTTTACGCAAACTGTATTACCGGCGTGGACTTCGGCGGTTCCTTAGACCCACATGGTATCGTCCGGGCTTACTTTGACTATAGCCTTCGAAAGCTGTGTGTCTATCGTTCAAAGCTGGTGCCGACCAACTCCAGTATTGAGGACGTGCGAGACGCGACACTTGCTCTAGAGGCAAATTCGCCAGTTGGTGGAAGCCTTAGGGTTATCGATTGCGCCGGTCAAGTGAGTATAGAACTACATAAGCTAATCTTCAGCCACATAACCCCAGAGAAGAAGCAGGGCAGCTTTGATGCGTATCTCCAAGCTCTGCGCGTGGCCTTTCAGAACGATGAGATTCTGGTCGATGAAAGCTGTACGGACCTCATAACCCAGTTGCGGTCGGGGAGACTCAATAGGTCCCGTAACGACTTTGAACGTAGCGGCGGTCACCATTGCGATCTCCTTGCGGCACTAATGTATCTCTACCGCTACCGGAACACCGCTAACCCTACACCCACCTTTATCTACGGCCAACCCCAGACCCATCACATTCAAAACGCCCCCACCCAGCAAAGCTTCGAATCAAGCATCGCGGCTAT
>JASLCY010000367.1 GCA_030151925.1 Oligoflexus sp. | reverse complement strand
CTTGTTGATAGAAGGATAGTCCGCGCTGACGAAGCAGTTCGTCTGCCCGTCGCTGTTGCAGCTTCCCAATGTTCCGGATACGCCGACGAAATTGAGGCTGCTCGAGAATTTACTGGTGGAGGCTGTGATGTTGGTTTTATTCACCGCCGGAAAGCTGGCTGTGGAGACGCAGCCCGTCTCGGAATCCGTGCCGCAATCAGAAGGACGAAGCGGAGCCGTACCGCTTACCGAAGCCAGCGTTTGCCCCGCAAGGATCTTAACGTCCGCGCCTGTGAGGTCGGCGGCCGCATAACTCGGTCCTACGGCCACGCAAGAGTTATCGCCGTCGTTCGCGCAGTCCAGAAGATTACCGCTGACGCCGGCGATCGAAACCGTGCTGCGAAGGTCGGCAAGGTGAGTTTGCAGGGTTGCCGCTTTATCCACGGCGGGAAAATTCGCTACGCTCCGGCAGCCGGTTTCCCCATCGGTGCTACAGGTCGCGGGATAACCCGTGAGGGTTCCGGTGATGCCGGCGATCGTTACGCCGAGCCTGATATCGCCGGCTGAGACAGCGGAAAGAGCTGCGGCGCGGAAAGCTGGATTGTCCACGACGCAGGAGGAATCGCCATCCGCCGCGCAGCTCGTCTGCCTTATAGCGGCCTGTCCTGCGACGCCGGCGACCGTTTCGCCTGCGAGCACTTTACCCGCGAGGCCGTCGAGAGCGAGGCTCGCAAAATCCGAGGTCGCGAGGCATCCCGTCTCGCCATCTGTCTGGCAGGACGCGAGCGATGATCCGCAGTGGCGTTGGCCCTTCGTCGCAACACCATCCTCGTTGACGAAGATATAGCTGTCGCAGACGGTCCTCGGGTCCAGAGAGGTTCGTGCAAGAGCAGCCCCTGACTGGCTATTGAGAATCGGCAGGCGCGCGAGCGTCTGGCCTTTGAGTTTGAATTCCAACTGTGAAATGCCCTGGGGCAAAGAGGAAGGCAGCGTCAGCGTTCCTTGCCGCTCATCGGTGAGCGAGATTTCGATATTCTCTTCGCCGACGGCTACCTGGATGCCTTCGCGAAGCTGCCGGCCTTGGACTTTGACCGTAGAGCCCGGTGCCGCCATGATAGGGTCGATCGAGGCAATAGAAGGGTTGCTGGAATTTTCATTCCAGCGTACATCAAGATTGCTGCCACAGGCCGTAGCCCATAAGACCAGCAAGATGTAGCCCAGTGCCCTTGCCACCTTGAAATCCCCGTATTACTGGATTCAATACTATGTTCGGCAAGGGGGCCCTAGACTTGACAACGATGCATGTTAATCCTGAATACATGATAAAAACTATTTAAAAATCAAACGCTTATCTTGTCGCTTATATATTTTTAACGCCAGTAATTAAGAAGAAAATACTAAAGATTAATATTTTTCATAGTTACTGAAGCAGAACTCCTGACTCGATAAATGATTGCGGATGGTTAGAAAAATAAAATAATCTCGAATCCGCATCTATCTTCCCGGCTTTGAGGCATGGGATGGTACCGTGACCTCGTATTTTAAATTTTACGTCCATATATCTTCGAATTCGATTATTCTGAAATAACTTACGAACCATTAAGTTAATTGCTTAAAGCTTCCGACTCAAGGAGTGGAGTCAGGCCTTAGCTAAGGGACGGCCATTGCAAAAAGCCCCATTCGACAGTAAATCGACGCGCATCTTGATCTGCGAATCATCGACCGGAGTCAGGCCGATGATGACGGCTTCATTGAGAGAGTTGGGCTTCGAGAACGTCACGGGCACCGAATCACTGGCGGAAGCGGTCAATATCCTCGAGGCGGAGCCGGTGGATTGGCTTATAACCTCGGCTTTCCTGGACGGCAAAGCGAACGTCCTGCAATTGCTGAAGCTCGCGCGTGAAGTGCATAGCCTGGCCTCGACCCTGGTTTCGCTCTATACCGCCGAGGAGGAGCTGTATATCCTCCCGAAGGCTTTTTCTTTAGGCCTCTTCTCTAACCATCTGAAGCCTTTCAACAAAGACTCCTTCCAGGCCGACATGAAAAACGCCCTGGAGACGCTCAAGAGCTGCGATTGGAACGCGACGCTGGCGTCCGCTACCTATTTGCGCCGCCTCTGTAAGGATAATCCTGCTTATAAAGAAGCTCATCTGCAGTTCGCCACGGCCATGAACCAGGCTTATCCCGAGGATGTCGAAATCCTCTATCAGTTGGCCGAGGCTCATCTCTTCGCGGGCAACCACGCGATCGCGCGCGCCTGCCTCTGGCAAGTCATGCAGCGGCAGCCTGCCTATTCCTCCCGTATTGAGGAGCTGCTCAAGCAGCATCTCAGCCATCTTCCGAATGAAAACACCGGCTCGCAAGCCGTCAATGTCGAAACCGCCGTGATACTCGATCCGGATTCCGCGGTTCTGACGAGCATGCAGGATGCTCTCTCGTCATTCAACGTCAAGGACGTCCAGACCTTCGACAACGGCTTGCTCTGCTGGGAATGGCTGCAGAGCAATAAGGAGCCGGATCTCCTCATAATGGAATGGCGCGTGCCTGGCCTGGCGACGCCCTTGCTCATTCAACGCTGCCGCTCCATCGGTTATCATGCGATGTCGGTCATCATCCATAGTTCGCTCCTGCAAAAACAGGAAGAACCCCTGCTCTATGAGATCGGCGTCAATGATATGCTGCAAAAACCCTTTCGCCGTGACGATTTCCTTAATTGCGTCTCCGCGACTTTGAGCCAATGGGAGAGGCCGACGAAACAGAAGACGCTGGAAACGAAGATCCGGGTTTTGCTCGCGGGCGGGCAGGTCACGGATGCCATGAACCATATGCAGCTCTATCTTGCCCACCCGAACTCGGACCGTGATCCGACGCGGCGTTATATCGAAGCGGAGCTGGCGTTTTCAGCAGGTGATTTCAAGGGAGCCAAGAACGCCGCGATGCAAAGCATACAGCTGGGCAACAAATCCGTCTCCGTATTGAACGTCCTGGGCAAGACCCTGATGAGGCTCAATGAATACGTCTCGGCTTTGAAGGTCTTCCTCCGCGCGAACGAAATCGCCCCGAATTCGATCACGAGGCTCTGCGCGATCGCCGAGACCCAGCATGAGATCGGCGACAACGATGCGACGCAAGCAACGCTCCAGAAATTGAACGACCTCGATCCCGACCACCAGGACGTCATCAACCTGAATGTCAGCATAGGCCTCGCGACAGGCGACAAGGCCCTGGTGAAAAAATCGATCGAGCTCTTCAAGCCGGCGCAGAACATCCTTGCCTACGTGAACAACAAGGCCGTGGCGCACGCCAGGGCAGGGGAGTTCGACCAAAGCATCGAGCTCTACGAGAATGCCAGGAAAGGGCTTCCCGATCAGATGCAACGCCTGCGGAACATCATCGATTACAATCTCGCCCTGGCTTTCGCCCGGAAAGGGGATATCGAAGGCACCTTGCGGGTATTGGAAGGCACAGGCCCGGTGGACGACGAAGCCTTAGGCCGCAAGATCTCGTCCCTATTGAATCGCTGCAAATCCGCTCTGGCCAAAGGAGTTCCCATGATCCTCTCGACCGCCGGGGACGAGGGAGCCGTGGTCGCGCTGGAGAAGGCGGACGAGGTAGAAGCGCCGGCTTCAAGAGTTAACGTCTATCGCTGCTGTGATGGATTGTTCCAGGATATGGAACTTGAAAACGAGGCCGTGACCAAGTTCTTGGATAAGATCCTGCACTTCCAGGAACGTAAATCCTGAGCCGGCGAATCAATCGTCAGGAAACAATTCTTTTTGGATCCATGTTCCCGGACGGCGGAACCTCGAGCTATCGAGCCGCGGCAATCTCTTGTTTAAGCCGTATTTTTTCACGAAGACCGGGAACATGGTTTGGATCTGCTGGGCATACGCCCCGGTCCCGCTGAACCTTTGCCCGAAATCCGCGTTATAAAGCTGCCCTCCCCGAGTATCTTCAATATTCGACCTTACGTGTCTGGCTCTGAGCGGAGCGTTGTGCTCAAGCCAATCGAGGAAGATCGGTTTTACCGCCAGCGGCAGTCGCAGCAGGGTGAAGCCGGCGGATTGCGCCCCGGCGTCGGCAGCGGCTTCGAGGATGCGCGGCAGCTCTTGGTCGGTGAGGCCCGGGATGATCGGCGCCACGTTCACGCCCACGATGATGCCGGCTTCGCGCAACAGGCGGATCGCTCGCAGTTTGATGGCCGGCGGAGGGGTCCTCGGCTCGAGCTTGCCGGCAAGCTCAGGATCGAGGGTCGTAATCGAGATGAAGACCCGAACCAGGTTTTGTTCAGCCATAGGCGCGAGTATATCCAGGTCTCTGAGCATCAATACGTTCTTCGAGATCATCGACACCGGATTACGGAAATCGGCGAGCACTTCCAGGCAGCCGCGCGTGAGCCTGTACGTTTTCTCGATCGGCTGATAACAATCCGTAACGCCCGACATCGCGATGCTCTCGGGGACCCAGGAGGGTTTCATCAGGGCTTCGCGCAGCAGGCGCGGCGCATCCACCTTCGCGATGATCCTCGTCTCGAAGTCGATGCCCGAATTCATGCTCAACGTTTCATGAGTCGGCCTCGCGTAACAATACGCGCAGCCGTGCTCGCAGCCGCGATAAGGATTCACGCTGAAGGTGAACGGGATGTCCGGACTGTTGTTCTGCGTGAGGATAGACTTCGAATGCTCGATGATCACCTGGGTCGCCGGCGCCTTCTCCGGTTCTTCCCAGGCCTCGGGGGCGACGTCATAGTCGATTCGCGTCGTTTGAAAACGATTGGGTGGATCGATCTGCGCGCCTCGACTCTTCCGAGCCGTCCAGGGTTTATCCCCGCGTTCGGGTTGATCATATTCGTCCATCATTCTCGCATTCCTGCCTAAGGAAACTTCCCAGGTCCGTGACACCTGGATGAACACCATCTTCAGGTAATTTGAAGATGCGTTCAAGCTCCGAATCATGCTATTCGGTTGAGTCGTCGTTGTTCGAAATTATCGAGAAATCTAGCATGGAATGAAAGGTGCGCAATGAAGAAGTCCGGTCTAAGCCTTAATGTGAGATTAGGAACGATTCTCATCACGATGTCAGCGGCCCTGTCGGCGTCGAGCTACGCTGCGGACGCGATAGATTATGCTTACGTCAACAGCAAGGTCTTCTCACCTTATTGCCTGCAGTGCCACTCGGCGGCTGGGCATAACAAAGGTGGAATCAATCTTGAGACTTACGCGAACGTGACTAAAAACCTCGCGAAAGTGAAGAAGGAGGCTCTCGTCGAACAAGCCATGCCGCCCAGCGGTCCTCTGGATAGCGACGTCGCGGCCATACTCTCGAGCTGGATTGCAGCCGGCGCTCCCCAGACCGTCGAAACAACACCCACGACGCCGGACACGCCGACCACACCGGACACCCCAACCACCCCGAACGATCCGAGCGAGCCAACGACGCCTACGATCGACTACGCCTATGTGAACACAAATGTGATCAAACCTTATTGCCTCAGCTGCCACTCGGTTAAGGGCGGCAACAAGGGCGGCTTGAACTTCGAGTCGTACGAGAACGTCGTGAAGTACATCAAAAAAATCAAAAAAGAAGCGATCACCGAACAGGCGATGCCGCCCACTCAACCTCTCCCCGACGCGGCCATCGACATCCTCAATTCTTGGATCGACGCCGGCACGCCCCAAACCGTCACCAGCGGAACTGGCGAATAAAACAAAAAAGCCGAAGTCTGGCGAGACTTCGGCTTTTCGATCTAATACATACAATACCAGGGATTTCACCCCAGGATCAAAAAAAACCGCATGGGCACCGGACCGTCGGTCCTGTATAAATGAGTCTCCTTGTTAGGAGGAACTCACTCTTGTCCCTGCGTATCTCCGATCTTCCGCTGATGCTGTCCTTTGCCATCGTTGCCGGCCTTGGTTCGATGATCCTCGCGCGTCGCCTTGCAGTCCCGGGCATCGTCATCCTCTTGATCGTCGGGGTCGCCTGCGGTCCGGATGGATTTCATATCATCGACCCGAAGTTGTTAGGCACCCACCTGCAGGCCTTAGTCGGGACGGCGGTGGCCGTTATTCTGTTCGAAGGCGGCCTTCAACTCAACCTAGCTTACATGCGAAAGCATCAGATCATCATCCAGCGCCTGATGACCACCGGCGTGCTCCTTACCGCAGCTGGCGCCTCTCTGGTGGCTTATGCGATCCTAGGCTGGAATTGGAAGCTCTGCGTGCTCTTCAGCACGCTCGTGATCGTCACGGGGCCGACCGTCGTCTCCCCTCTCCTCAAGAGAATCCGCGTGCAAAAGGATATCCACAATATCCTTCAGGCCGAAGGCATATTGATCGACCCCATAGGCGCCTTGATCGCCGTGATCACCTTTGATGTCATTACAAGCGGCACCGGCATGGCCGCGTTCGGAGGGATCTTAGATCTGGCCCTGCGTTTATCCTTCGGAGCCGTGGTCGGGTTCGGATGCGGGAGTCTGTTGGTATGGATGCTCAAACGCCCCAATCTCGTGCCGGATATCTACAGCAACATACTCACGCTGGGATGCGTCCTGGCCATCTTCCACGGCAGCAATCAGCTCTTCCACGAAAGCGGGATCATGGCGACGACAGTTGCGGGGATGACTGTCGGCAACCATAAGCTCCCCTCCCGGCGGAACATGATCGATTTCAAAGAGCAGCTGACTTATCTGCTCATCGGCCTGCTTTTCATTCTCCTCACCGCAAACATTCGTATAGCCGACGTGATGGCTCTGGGTTGGAAGGGGCTCTTCACTGTCCTAGGCCTCATCATCATTGTGAGGCCCCTCGTGATCTTCGTCTGCGCGCGAGGCACGAAACTCACCACCCGCAAAAAGCTTTTTTTATCGTGGCTCGGCCCTCGAG
>JASLCY010000344.1 GCA_030151925.1 Oligoflexus sp. | reverse complement strand
TGCCCTAGGGCCGGTAGAAAATTTGCGGAGTTTACCGTTATTATTCGCGCTTTTTAGCGGTCAGGCTCTTGATTCGCTCGCGCCAGGCCGATTTCTTGGGCGCTGAGGATTCGGCTGAGCCTTCACCCTGATGTTCCCCCGAATCCGCCTGCCCGCCCTCGCCGCGACGTCCGCTCCGGCGTCCCCGCCCACCGCGGCGACGGCGTTTCGTGCCGCTGGAGGCTGCGGAGCCGGATTCGCTCTCCTGGGCCTGCGCATTATCCTGGGCTGCGCTGCGATTTTGATTTTGCCCGCGCGCCTTCTGCCGTGAGCCTGAAGGACGATTCAAGAGGGGGAAGGTGTTCCAGTCGAACGCATAGACTTCGTCCGCGAGGTCGATAAGCTCCTTGTGGACCGTCTTGGCCGCACCGCACCAGAGCGAAACCGTCACCCCGGATTCTTTGGCGGCTTGCACAGCTGGAATAAAATCACTGTCCCCGGCTACCAGAATCGCATGTTGAACATGGCCTGCTGCTGCATGACGCACAAGGTCGACGGAGAGAAGTACGTCAACACGCTTCTGCTCATAGATCTCCCTCTGCCCTTCCCAGCGTTTTTGCAGTTTGCCAAGACGGACTGCCCAGCGGCCGAGGCTTTGGATGTCGGCGACAAACTTCTCGTGGACTTCCATCCGCTTAAGTTCATCTTCCGTCGGCTCTTGAGACATATAAGGCGGGCAGTAGTAGTAATAGCAGCGCAGGAGATCGAGATCGATCGAAGAGCGGAGAGGCGCCAACAAGTGGTCTGCAATATGGAGATAGTCGGGCTCTCCACCAAAGTTTTTTAGCTGGGTCTGTAGATAGGCACCGTCAATGAAAATAGCAGCTCTCAAAATTTACCCCTTTTCCGACTAAGATTTGCCTCGAAGATATACCATCAAAGGCCCCTAGGCGCATCTAGTCCTTTTTTTGAATACGTTCCGTCCTTACCCAGGTCGCCGGTGTGCGGCTGAGCAGGAGCACGAATTTCCAAGCCATGTAGAGCGGGGCCTTGGTGAGCGCTTTCAGGTAGCGCCAAGGCAGCCCGAGCGTAAAGAACGGCAGCATGAGATAGATCTTGAACATGCTGAGGAAGAAGGTCTGCGCTCCGAGCAGAGCGCCCGCGAGCGCGAACTGCAGAGTCGTGCGCGACAGGAGGCAGGCCGCGAGCGCGAGGAACCAGCAGCCGTAGGAATAGACCGCGAAACGGCTCAGAGGCGGCATGTTGAGATCGGAGGCGAAGAGCCATTTGCGCAGCCGGGAATCGCTGCCCGCGTCGATGCGGGCGGCGAAGGTTTTCTTGGCTTCCGCGCGCCCCTTCTCCCAGCGCAGGCGCTGCGCTTTGGAAGCCGCTTCGTTGCCGGTGATGATCTCCGAATAGATGCGCGCCTCGGGAACGAAGCCGATGCGTTCGCCCGCCAGGCGCAGATGCCAGCTGAATTCGAGGTCCTCGGCGAGGCCGTAGGCTTGCCAAGGGTGCCGTTGCAGGCCTTTCCACGAGAGCACCATGCCGTTGCCGCGCAAGGCGCAGCCGAGGCCGAGGCGCTCTTGCCCCGCGAGCCAGATGCCGTTGATGAGGGCGAACGCATAGGTCATGAGCTGAGTCCGCCACGAATCATCGGGATTCGCGACCGATCCGTACACCTGCAGCCAGTCCATGCCTTCGTTAATGCGGCGGCCGATCGCGTTGAGCATATCGCGGTCGACCCGCGTATCGGCGTCGATCACCACGATGGCGTCCGGCTTGGCCCCGGGTTCCTGTTTCAGGCGTTCGATCGCGTATTCCAGCGCATAACCCTTGCTCTTCCGGGTCTCGTGGAAACGTTCGAAGACTTCCGAGCCGCAGGCCGCGGCGACCTTCGCCGTCTGGTCGGAGCAGTTGTCGGCGATGGTGATGATTCGATAGTTGGATTTCGGGTAATCGAGGGCATGCAGGCTGCCGACCGTAGCGGCGATGCCTATTTCCTCGTTGTGCGCGGGAATCAGGACGGCGAAGTTAGGCGGCGTCGCGAGAGGGTCCTTGCGAAGTTTGAGCTGGGAACCGGCGCGGACGATAAGAGTCAGGAGGACCTGGTAGCGGACTATGGCAAGAAAAAGAGCAGCGCTGAGAGCCAGTGACAACCACATAGTAGGTCCTGCGTTAATTTTCGTTCTTCAGGTTCCGTCGCTTGTTATTATACCTTAATTGGATTGACTTGAAGATAGGCGTGTGGACGCCACCGCCCGACGCAGCGAGGCCTCATCCCGTGAAAACGCCCGTAACCCTTGCGATTAGAACGCTCCAGGCCGCGAAGGTGCCTTTTACCCCCCATCTTTACGATTATGAGGAGCGAGGCGGGACTCAGGTCTCCGCGCGTGAGCTCGGAGTCGACGAGCACAGTGTTATCAAGACCTTGATCATGGAGAGCGAGGCGAAGGTTCCGTTCATCGTCCTGATGCACGGCGATTATCAGGTCTCGACCAAGGAGCTCGCGCGCGTGCTCGGCGCAAAGACGGTCACGGCCTGCATCCCCGATAAAGCCGACCGCTATTCGGGTTATCAGGTCGGAGGCACGTCTCCCTTCGGCACGAAGCGCCCCATGGCGGTCTACATGGAGGAAAGCATACTCGCCTTGCCGCGAATCTATATAAACGGCGGAAAAAGAGGCTTTTTACTTGGCATGGATCCCAAAGACGTGCAAAAGGTGCTGTCGCCGACATTGGTCACGGTCGCCACTCGGTCCTGACTTCTGCAATTTTGGGCCCGAGCTGCTCTCACGAAGGATCCGTCTGATGAAGAATCCAACTTTCACCCTCGGTCATGCCACGATCGATAGAATCGATCTGCAAACGGCGCTGGATCAACTGATCGCGGCCGCGGCCCTGCCTTCGGTGAATTATGTCGTGACCCCCAACAGCGATCACCTGGTGATGCTGGAAGATAATAGCGAGTTCCGCGAGGTCTATTCCAAGGCGATGCTGACCGTGGCTGACGGAATGCCGGTGGTCTGGGCCTCGAAGCTCCTCGGCCATCCGATCAAAGAACGCGTGACCGGCGCCGAGCTCATGCCTCTCCTCTGCGAACGCGCGTCGCGCACCGCGCACAAGGTCTACTTGCTGGGCGCCGGCGAAGGCGTCGCCGAGATCGCCAAGGCCAAACTCGAGCAAGCCTATCCCGGCCTCGTGGTCGCCGGATGTTATGCGCCGCCTTTCGGCTTCGAGAAGGATCCGGCCGAGAATCAGAGGATCATCGACCGGATCAAGGCCAGCGGCGCGGATATCGTGTTCGTGGGATTAGGCGCTCCGAAGCAGGAGCTCTGGATCTATAGGAATCGGGAGAGATTCACGCACGGCCTCTTCCTCGGCATCGGCGCGGCCATCGACTTCTGCGCGGGAAAAGTCAGCCGGGCCCCGCTCTGGATGCAGAAGACGGGCACGGAGTGGGTCTACCGCCTGATCCAGGAACCAGGCCGACTCGCCAAACGTTATGCGAAGGACACCAGGGTCCTTTGGATCATCGCCCGCCAGTACCTGCGCAACCTCCGGGCTTGAGCCTTCCTACTTCTTCACGAATATGTTGAGATCGTTATCGTACTTGCCGTTCACGCCGAGGCGCAGCCCTCCGCGGGGGCCCGGCATGACCTGAAGCTTGGTTCCAGGCTCCGCGAACTGCCTGAGCAGGCCCGTCACCGAGCGGCAGGTCGTATCCGCCCGGACTTTGAAGGTTACGAGGCCCTGCTCGGTTTGAATATGCAGAACTTCTACAGTCGTCCCCGGCGTCACCGAATCATCGACGACCTCATTGGAATTCTCCCGTCCTTTGACCAGAACCTCGAGCTGCGACACCCAGCCTTCTTTAAAGCGGCCTGCCATCGATTTTCCCCATTTCCGCTATTGAGCCATGAATACCACTAACAGCGTAGGGAATGGGCGTGAGGAAATCAATCAGCTCGCATAAAAAAAGGGGCCGAAGCCCCGTTTTTTCACATTTGTGAGCCGAGCGAACCCTGGAGGGCCTTCGCTTTATCGAGATGCGCGGCGACCGCGGGACGGATCTTGGTCAGGAGCGCCTTCAACTGATCGTTCTTGGCCGTCGGCAGCAGGGTCGTGTCGATCGTGTTGAGGAGATCGGAGTGCATCTTCACCTGATCGTCGACATAAGCCTTGTCGAAGTCAGCGGCTTTCAGGGATTTCAAACGCACGACGCTCGCCTTGCCGTTTTCCTCGATCTTCTTTTTCTCGTCGCTGCTGGAAGTCGAGAGCTTGGTTTCCTTGGTCAACTTCTTGAGATCCTTCTTCACGTCGCCGTGTTCCTTGATCATCATGTTCGCGAAGTCTTTCACTCCGCTCGACTTGGTGTGTTTGACCGCGACTTTCGCCTCGTCGATCTCGCCTTGGTTCGCAGCCGAGACGATGCCGGCGATTTGGTCGTCCGTGAGGTTCGAAGCCGCGGGTGCCGGCGCCGGTGCCGCTGGCGTGGGTGTCGTAGCTGGTGCCGGCGCTTGGCTCAAAGCTTGGCTTGCGAAGATGAAGCTGGACGCTGCCAATGCAAAAACTGATGGACGCAATTTCATAGGGGGCACTCCTTGATACATGTTTGACGCCAATCTCAAAACGTAGGATGGCAGGGCTAACCTTCCCCAAACTTCTCCAAAAAGTATAGGGAGGAATGGGCTCATGGGAATCCATGTATTCGATATCACTATTAAAAAAAGGATACTCAAAACGGTGGCCGCGATGACGATTGACATTCATGGCTTGGCCACATAAGGAGGGGGCTCATGCAGAGGACATCCTATGACACCGACCGTTTTAACCTTGATCTACGCGCTCAATGTTGCCGTTTGGATCGTGGTCTATACCAGGGCCAATCGAAAGCAGGTTTACAGTTCAGGGCGCCGGAGCTTTGAGAACAAGAGCCGCTTCGCGGTCCTGTCGAAGATCATGTTCCTCGCCGCGAACGGAGCGCTGCTCTCGAGTTTCTGGTCGGATGCCGGCTGGTTCCTGAGGTGGCCGCAATCGAGCGGGATCGAGGCGGTCGGATGCGTCCTCGCGACCTTCGCGACGATTATCCTGGTTTTCGCGATGCGCGCCCTCGGCCGCAACTACTCGCCCTACTTTGATTCCTATGAGCCCCTCCGCATCATCACCGAAGGCCCCTACGCCTATGTCCGGCATCCCATCTACAGCGCGAACATACTCGTCATGCTGGGGCTCGCGCTGATGTCGGGCTCCTTTACGATCCTGGTCCTGGCGATGGCCTGCAATGTGGAGATGGTGAGGGCGATGATCCGGGAGGAGAAGTTCCTCGCCTCGAGATTCGAGGGTTATGCGGAATACTGCCTTAAGACGAAGAGATTGATCCCGTTCATTTATTGATTTTCGGCGTGATCCTCGAGACGATCGAATTAAACGGGACGAAGCTGCCTGCTTCGACCACCGCGCCCGGACCGAGTTTGGTCTCCGCGCCCACGAATGAGCCGGCTCCGACCCGGATCTTTTCGATGATCAGGACCTGCTTGCCGTTTTTCGGCGTGATCGCGTGCGGGCAGTAGATCACGTTCGCGCCGGTCACCACCCCATCGCCGATCTCCAGCAGGCCACGATCGAAATTCACCACATTGATCGCGAAGAAGGCACCTTTGCCGATCTTCGAGCCCCAGGCCCTCAGCCACAGCTGATAGAGTCCCGGAATCAGCATCAGCAGACGTTCGATCCCCGGCAGGGCGTTGAAGACGAGCTGCAGGTTGTAGGTTCCCCACCACGGATTGTAACGACTGGCCCCGAGATCATAAACGCCTTCCTGCAAAGGCCAGAAAACGCCGTGCGCCCGGTAGAGGATGAGCGGCAGGAGATAAGTCGCCGCCGGCACGCTCGCCAGGCTTAGGATCGTCGGTTCATGCACGGCGCAGAAGAGGCTCGCGGCGATCGCGGCCGCATGCGCGGCTGGGAAAAGGTTCATGATCTTGCCGCCGAGGCTCATCCTGGGGCTCCGTTCGCCAGTTGTTTCTCATGGGCCTGGCGGATCGCGTCCCCATAAAGCCCCAGAGCCAGCAGATAGAACATGCGAACGACGTAGAAGGTGAACTTGAAGCGTACGGTCGCGTTTCGAACCGTCACGACACCGTCGTGGAAGAGATAATGCCCGAGGCTGCCGATCCCGCCCGAGATGAAGAACAGGATCAGATAATAAGGGTTGCGTGTATACAGCGCGACCAGCGGCGCCCCGAAGAAGCAGAGGCTGCTGATGAAATGCAGGACGTGATTGCCGGCTTTGGTGTGGTTCAGCACGAAAGCCTCCCATTCCGTGAGGCCTTCATAGTGGTCTTGGTTATTCACCAGCTCGGGCGATGAGTGCAGTTCTTTCATGAATGGGCTCCGCTGTGTTCGAGGCAGCCGGACCCTAACACGCCTTTTCAACTATGTCATGAAAAACTATAGTGGACAAACTGCGCACAATAGGCATAATGCAGCGTCTATTAACCCCTCGCCTCGTGGAACGGCACATGATCGAAGTTAAGAACTCGAAAGCCTTAGGAAAAGTAGCTCTCAATCACAAGCGCAATAAGGCTCAAGACAATACCGAAGCCCTCGATCAGCTTGCCGATTCCTTCGTCTACGACGAGGCGGCTCGTGCTTCCTACTGGAATCCCGAACAATTCTCGCTGCTTTATGCGACCCCGCTCTGGAATGAAGCCTCGGCCGGGCAGCGCACCGCCCTCAACCATCTCTACTGGGTGGCCTATTACTCGCAGATCATCTCCGCGGAAATCGCGACCATCTACTTTAACCAGACTTGCGCCGCCTCGCTCTATTCGGTCGAAGGCTTCCGTTCGGTCTGCGATATGCTCGACCTCGAATCCAGCCAGGAGCGGGCGCATATCAATGCGTTCCTGAAAGTCAGCCAGGCTACGGAAGAAGCGCTCTTCGGCGAGACCGTCTTCACCAAACGCATGAAATCGCCCTATTCGGATACCATGATGTATTCCGATACGAACGCGATCAAGACCATGGTGAGGAACTTCCTCCTGAAGTACTTCGCGCTCCTCTCCTCGTCCCATGCCTTCATCGGCTGCCAGTACTTTACCGTGCGCGCGCTCAGGACCCTGAACGGCA
>JASLCY010000338.1 GCA_030151925.1 Oligoflexus sp. | reverse complement strand
TGCGTGGTCAGGCTGATCGCCAGGATGTATTGCTGCGCCATATGCAGAAGGCGCGACGCATAGAGCGAAGGCTCGATCTCCTTCAGGAGCTTGGGTTTGTTGTTTACCTGCTCGAAGAGCTCCGTACCGAGGCCTTCCAGATAACCCTTCATACGGCCGGCGACCGCGAACTCCAGACGATGGAAGCGGCGAATCGCTTCGCTGTCGTCGCGGTACTCGCCCCACTCGAAATCGTCGATCCGGTTGAGCCTGGCGGAATCGGCCTTCTTGAAGACATCCCACCAGCGGGCGTCGGTGTCGATCTTCGGCACGGCGACGACCGCGTAGAAGCTGAGAGGCGCGAGCTTTTTAAGTTCCTCGAACTTCGCGCGCGCCGCGGATCTCTCACCGCTCTCCCAGAGGATGCGACCGTTCCAATAGAGGGCCTTCGTCTTCGAGCTGTCCTCGAGAGGCTCCTTGAAATAAGCATCGAGCGAACGCAGCGCCGACGAGCGGTCGCCCTTGCGGAAGTTGTACCAGACCTCGGCCCACATCAACCTCTGCCGCCAATCCTTCGAGATGCCGGGAATAGCTAGCGCGATCTTATTGAGCGCGAGGGCCGAGTTGTAATCCATCTGCTCGTAAGCGATGCGCGAGGACAGGAGATGATAACCCTCGATCTTCAGATCGATGACGGTATCGGCGTCTTTTTCGGTCGCCAGGGCCTCGAGGGCGGGTATGGCGTCCAAGCCTTCATGGGCCGCGGCTTTCCCGCGTTCGTAATCGCCCTGCATCGCCCGGTTCCGCCCGACCCAGTAGATGGCTTCGATATAACGTCGCTGCTGTTCGAACGGCGTCCACTTCAAGACGTCGAGCGGCAGATCGCTGCGTTTGAGGAGATTAGCCTGGTCTTGATAGGCCTCGGTCGCGGCGATGCGATCGCCGACCGCCTTATAGCTCTGCACGAGCAACTCGGCCGCCCGCACGGCGCGCGCCTGATCGTCCTTGGCAGCGCTCAGCTGCCCGATCGCTTGTTTATAGAGCAGCGCCGCTTTCCCGGCCTCGGCTTCGCAGCCGGCGAGCATCGCGTTCCAATAGAGCCTTTGCGCTTCGCTCAGGCTGCTGACCCAGAAAACCCAGCGGCTGTCGAGGCTGCGATGGCACACGGCCTTGACCCGGGCATCGAAGAGGACGTCGCCGGTAAAACTCTCAGGCGCCGGCAGAGCGGGAGGAGGGCCGCCTTGCACGACCGGCTTCATCCCGAGTTGGGCCTGGATTTTCTTCGCGAGCGCGGCCTGCGAGGTGAGACCCTGCTTCTTCAGCCATGGACTGTCCTCACCGTTCTTCGTGGCCGCGAGGAGTATGCGGGCCAAGGCATCGACGTTCGCGGCGTTGCTCGGATCGAGCTTCGGCTGCAGCGCGATCCAACGCTGGAACGCGGTTTTGCCGACCGTGCCCTTGTCGATCCTGAGCACGGCGATCCAATGCTGCCCGGCTTTATCCCATTGCCCCTGTTCTTCCGCCATCTCCGCCTGGGCGGCTTCGAGCAGGTCGAGCACATAGGGCTTGAGCGAAGGATCCTTTTTCAGGAGATCCTGCATATCCTTGTACTGGAGAGTCCAAGGCGTCTGCGCCGCGGGCTTCGCCTGCACTTCGATCGGGAATAAAGCCTTGTGGGCATCCGTCGCGCACGCGGTGCCGAATATCAGAGCCGAGAGCAGATAACCGCTGTGCAGAACGGTTCGCGCTGGGCGGGACCTCGCCTTAACCATAAAGGGAACCTTTCACGGACGTACCTTCGAGACTCACTGTGCCTTCGAGGATTTTGCCACCGGCGGCCGTCAACGCGCGACTGACATTTTCTCGGCAGGATCTGTCGGCGAAGACGGCCATGACGCCGCCGCCGCCGGCTCCGCAGATCCGCGAGAACATCGCGCCCTTACTTTGGGCGGCTTCGGCTATCGCCCTGGTCTCAGGCGTTTCGATATCGGACCAGAGCTTGACCCTGAGGTTCCATTCCGCTTGCGAGAGTTTGAAGGCTTGCGGCCAATCGCCGGCTTTCACGGCGGTCGCGACGTCGGTGGCGATGCGCCCCATCTCGTTCAGCGTCGCGAGCGTGAATTTATCGCCTTCGAAAGCCTTGTTGAAGATCGCCCAGTTGTTTTTCCCTGAAGCGCGCGAAACGCCGCTGTAGCAGAGGATGAGCATGTCCTGCAAAGCGGAGACGTCGGCGCCGCGGAGCGTCTCGACGTGCGTGCCGCCGAGCGGATAGGTGATGAGGTTGATGCCGCCGCGCAGCCCGCCCCAATAATCCTGGCAACCGGTCGGCACGTTGATGACTCCGGTCTCGACGTCCTGCACGGTCTGCACGAGCCGGTTGTCGCTGAGCTGCAGCGGAAGGCCTATGTCCTGCCGCGCTTTGAGCAGAGCCGAGGCGAAGGCGATCGCGAGGCACGAGGAGCCGCCGAGACCGGCGCCGGCCGGGGATTTGGCGCTCACTTCGATATCGAGCGGCGTCAGGCTCTTGTGCCAGAACGCAGAGATGAGCTTCGAAAACAGCGGAAGTTTGCCCGCGACGATCACGTCTTCCCAGTCGCCGCCGAGATCGAGGTTCTGATCGTGGCTCCTGATGCGGAAGCCCTCGGCGCGAGCTCTGATCGTCACTTGCGCGTCGACGGTGATGCCGAAGTTCACGGTCGTCTTATGCTCGAGAATACGAGTGAGAGGCATGATATCAAGGGTTCCGCCGGCTAGATCGACTCGTGTAGGACTGCGCGCAATGATTGCCATGATGGCCTCCCTGACGATACTGCATGTGTTTTCTGGGGCTGCGTTTGTGATCTCTATGCTAAACTATACCGGAGACTCAGCCAAGCATCACAGGTCGATAACTGAGTCCTTTAGGTAAAATCCTCGCGCTGCGGAGCCGATTCTTATGACGCAACCGACCCCGGCTCAGAAAATCATCGCTTCCTGGGACCTCGATCCGAGGCGCAGCGATACAACCAAGCTCAACATCGAGCATTTTCTCAAATTACTGCCCGGGGCGACCTGGAAGAAAGTGAAAGGTCTGGAGGATCCTTCATTTTTGCCATGTGACCTCGCTGTCGTATATGCCTGGCACCTCACCGAGATCGAGCTGAAGGCCTGGCTCGAGAATTTTGAGAAAAGGTGGAAAAAACAGGGCGCAATCTGGATACCGGCCCTGATAATATCACCGCTCAACGCCGGTGACCTCCTGGGCAGCATGGAAGAGATTTGGGCTTCGAACTGGTACTTCGACATCGTCCATCCCGATCATTTCTCCAGCCTCCCGGTACGCGTCGCGAACCTGCTCCGCATCGAAGATCACCTGCGTGAACTGGAGCGCTACGAAGCCGAGCTCACCCGCATGCAGGCGAGCATCGCGAGCATCGAGCAAAGCCTCAAAACGATGAAGTAAGGATGGGAAGCCGTGAGCATCATTCCGCCCGAACAACTCGAAGGCCCGAATCTGATCGCGCAATTCATCATCGAATACCGCGGCCGCGGGCATTTCTTGCCTTACGAGGACCATAGCCTTATCGTCAGATGGCTGGAGCGGGCGGGGAGCGCGGATGAGCTTCTGCTCGTGCTCTCGGACATCATCCCCGACTTCTACGCGAAGGCCGGCGCCCAAGGCAAGCATCCGCCCGCCCTGCAGCGCCTCGACAGGAAGATCACGCAAATCCTCGAAGCCAGAGTTCGTCATAACATGTCCTTATGAGGTGAGCCCATGAAAACGCATCCCGCGCTGCAAACCATCAACGACGAAGGCCTTCGCGCTTACCTTGCCGAGAAGAAGGCCCCGCTCCTCGTCTCCTTCTTCGCGCCGTGGAGCGGCAGCTGCCAGCTCCTCGAGCAAACGCTCGGCGAACTCGCGCACGACTATCAGAAACGCGTGAACGTCGCGATGCTCAACGTCGATGAGAACGCGCACGCGCCCGCGGAATACGGCGTTAAGAATATCCCTTACATGGTGCTCTTCGATGAGGGCGAAGTGGTCGCCAGTTTCTCTGGTGCTCAGCCCAAAACTAAGCTAGTAGAGATCATTGAATCCCATCTTTCGCACTGAAGGGCTTGAGCATGCGTAAGGGCGCTATCGAAAGCAGGCACAGGAAGAACCTCCGCCGCATACTCGGCGTCGACGAAGTCGGCCGCGGTTGCCTTGCGGGTCCCGTTTATGCGGCCGTTGCCGCGATCGATTACGACAAGCTGCAGAAGCTCAAGGCCGATAGGCGCGATCTGATCCGCGATTCCAAGCAGCTCTCGGCGAAGCAGCGGCGGGAGATCATCCCCGTCCTGCAGGACGTCTGCCAGGAATGGGCCATCGCGTCCGCCACGGTCCTCGAGATCGAGCAGCACGGCATCCTCGGAGCGACGTTCATCGCGATGAAGCGCGCTTACCTGGAACTCAAGGAGCCCTACGACCTCCTCCTCATGGACGGCAAGGTCGCTCATCCCGATATGCCTATCGAACAGGAAACCATCATCGGCGGCGACGCTCTGTGTTATGCGATCGCCGCGGCTTCCATCTTCGCCAAGGAAGCCCGTGACGCCGTCATGCACCAGGCTCACGAACTCTATCCTCAGTACGGTTTCGCCAGCCACGTAGGTTACGGCACAAAAAGTCATTTGCTTGCGCTCGAAGAATTCGGCATCACGCCTTTGCACCGGCGCACGTTCGCGCCGATCCGCGAACGGGTGAGGATCGAACGCGAGCTTGAGCTGGTCGAAGGGTGAAAAAGCGGAAACCTATGTAGCAGCGCGCCTGGCCGCCAAAGGCTGGAC
>JASLCY010000335.1 GCA_030151925.1 Oligoflexus sp. | reverse complement strand
GCGTCGTAGGCCTGGGGCCTATCGACTTGAAAAAGATCGCCTTTCTCTATCGTCAATCCCGGGATTTTTCCATAGAGCTTGCGAGCTTCGGCTATCGCTTCGTCGACGATATCGATCGCCCGCACCTGATAGCCCCAACGGGCGAGTTGAGCTTCGTTATGCGCTCGTCCGCAACCCGGCGCGAAGATAGCGGCGCCCTCCGGCAAGGCGCCCTCGCGTTTGGCGTGAAACATAAGTTTTTCCAGCCCGGGATGAGACTGCCCTTGATCCCAGCCAGTCCGACCTATTTTCCATCGTTCTTCCCATTCGGATTTTTCAGTCTTCGTCTGCATGCTATCTCCAAATGACTGATATCGGAAAGGTCGCTTTTGAGCTGACTTGTCTGCTAGTTTAATGGAATACCGAACTTTCCACGTTGCCAGAAAAGGATGCTCGGTGAAAGGATATCTCTTCCCAATTTTTATGGCGATGGGCCTCACGAGCTTTGCAGCGAAGGCGGCCGAGAACAAACTGCAGGATGCGAGCTTCAAAGTCGGCCTGATTTATCCCAAGACCGGACCGCTCGCGCCTTTGGCGGAGTCCGAGGCCAAAGCCGTGCGGATGGGCCTGGAAGAGTTCCGCCAGGACCATCCGGAACTCGCGATATCCGTGGCCGTGGTGGTCGCCGATGACAAAAGCCTCGCCAGCGAAGGCGCGGAAGCCGCGGAACGGCTGATCGAAAAACAAAAAGTGAACATGATCATCGGTTCCTACAGCAACACGATCAACCAGGCCTTCCTCGAAGCCGTCGCCAAGAACCATGTCCCGCTCCTCCTGATAAGGCCGGCGGGAGCGGAGTTCGCGCACGAGTCGCAGGTGTTCTCGATGACCCCGACCTACACCTGGTTCGGCCGCATGCTCGGATATTACGCAGCGCAGAGCCTCAAGAAAAAGCGGGTCGCGATCCTGCTCCACGATAAGGATCCGATCGCGGTCGAGATGAACAAGGGTTTCGTCGAGGCTTACCGGAAAGCCGGCGGATTCATCGTGGGATCATGGACCGCGAATCAGCAGGACGTGTGGGACGCGATCACGCAGACCGAACCGGACGCCTATTTCATTCCCGCGGCCTTCGGCAAAAAAGAGGCTTTGATCGACAAGGCCGTTCACAGCACCACGGATATCCTGAGCTTCGAGCGTTTCTTCCGGGCGCCGCCGACCGCGAGCGCGCTCTTCCAGGTGAAGAGCTTCACGCAGCTCGATCCGCACAAGGGCGTGCAGGACTTCGTCGCGCTCTATGAAAAGAAGTACCAGGCGAAACCGGATGAGGTCGCGGCCGCCGCCTACGAGAGCATCCGCATCATCCTCCAAGCTTATTTCCTGTCGCTCTCGGTGAAGGACAACTCGGTCTTCGACACGTTTCGCGCCCGGGAATTGGGCGGGATTTACGGTCTGGGCCGCTTCACGGGCGACCGGTTCTTTATGCGGCCCATTCCCATCACCAAGATCCAAGGCGGCAAAGAGGAATTCCGAGGCCGCATTCAACCGCAATGAAAGTAATGCCATGAGTACGATCAGCCTAGACATCAACGCTGCGGTCAAAAGACAATACGAGGCCTATCCTTATCCGGACTACAGCCTGTTCATTCCCCTGAGGGCGCAGGAAGCCTACGCCTCGCATTCGGCCTTCTGCGCTCAGCTCGCTCATGAAAAAGGCCTGCGCTCAGCGGGCGGCGGGCGCATCCTGATCGCGGGCAGCGGCGACGTGCTGCCCTATATACTGTCCTTCTGGGAAGACGAGGCCGCGAACGTCTACGCCGCGGACCTCTCGGAGAAGAACCTGCAGCGCGCGCGTTTCCGTTCGCTCTTCCGGCCGCAGGCGTTCCATTGGTTGACCGGCAATCTCGAGGATCAGACCTTCGAGCTGCCCCACGACCTCTCGCATATCGATAGTTATGGGGTCCTGCATCACCTGGCGAATCCGAAAGCGACCGTCGAGCGCCTCGCAGGGCTGCTCGCTCCCGGCGGCACGATGCGCCTCATGGTTTACAACAGCGAGGTCCGCACCTGGATCCATCACCTGCGGAAGGCTTTTGCGCTGCTCGGGCTGTCCGCCTACGATCGCGGCGATCTCGATCAGGCCGTCGCGATCCTGAAGCGGCTCATGGAGGTCAGCCCCTTCTTCCGGGAGCGGCTGGCTCCTATGAAGGCCAGCATCCTCCATCATTCCGCGCGATTCGTGGACACCTTCTTCCACGCGCGGGAAGCGAAACTATCCTTGGATTACTGGCTCGCGGCCCTGGAAGCGGCAGGGCTCGAGACGCTCGGCCTGCTCGATCGATACGCGGAGCTCGACGACCTGCCCAATCCACTTTGGCGTTTTCCGACGCGTGATGAGCTCGCGGAGAGGGTCGCCGATCGCCGTTTCGAAAACAACTTCGAGATCTATACGCGCAAAGCGGGAGCGGGATCGCAGCTCGCGCCGGCGAAGTCCCCCACGCGCTGGCGGCTCAAAACTCCGCCCAAGGCCTGG
>JASLCY010000328.1 GCA_030151925.1 Oligoflexus sp. | reverse complement strand
AGGCTCGCAGCGAGGGCCTTGCAATAGACCTTCTGGTCGCTCGGCTGATGGTCGCGGAAGAGATGTTTGTAGTAGTTGATCCAGCTGGCCTGGGCCCAGGGACCGCTGAGGGCCAGGTGAAGCCCGAACTTGGTCGAAGCGCCCATCGGGTGGTCCCGTAAGAAGGCGTCGAGGAAAATGAGCCCTCGCACGGCATCGGGCCTATGCGCCGCGACCCAGGCGGCTGAAGCGCCGCCGGACGAATTGCCGACGAGGTAGACCGGTTCTTCGAATTGGTCGATCAGTTGAATGAGGTCGTTGCCTACGCAGCTCGCCGAATACTCACGGAAGCTGCCGTCGGATTCTCCTTGTCCCCGCGGATCGACGACGAGCACTCGAAAACCGTTTTCGATCAAACGCGGAGCCAGGGCCCGGAACTGTCCCCTCGCATCCCCCATGCCGGGGACGCAGATGACGAGGGGTGAACCTGTGAGGCTATCTTCATAGGCCATGCGGCCTTCGGAAAGCGGGAAAAAATAGGACTCAGAAATGCCTGCCGCTAAAGGATGCAAGTGAAAGCCCTCCTTTCACCTCCATTCTAAAAACGACGCGGCTCTGTTTCATCAGTCATGGTTTTCTGGTGTCGATTGACCATCCTGCTCAAGGCTGTAAGGTCCAAGTCTTATCGGTCTGACCCTGAGCCGTGATCACCTGGATCGACTGAACCACGCCGCTGCCGTCCACGGTCCAAACCGTTTTATAACCATCATCGTAGACGGCCGTACGGATCTGGCTTCCGCCGCTGGTCGCCGAGGTCACGGAAGCGCAGGTCCGGCCTTCCGCCAGCGTCGCCGGCGTCAACGAGATCTCATAGGCCGTGAGGCCCGAGACGCCGTAGGAATAATCCCCTGTCGTGGTCCCAAGGACGAAATGATTGAGGTTCGCGCTCTTGGAGCTCACGACCAAAATATTGTCCGCATCCGCCTCATAGGTTCCCGCAGAGATCTCCGCGAGCGGGCTTCCGCAGGGGATGAAGAGGTGAGTGAGCGTACGCGCACTGGTCGTCTCCGTCGTGCCTGAATCGGTATTCGTGCTGGTATCGGTATTATCCGTGTCGCCAGGGGAGTTCCCGTCACTCGCGGTATTGGCTTTATCGCCCGTAGCGCTCGGCGGGGTCGGTTTGCTTCGCCCGTTCCCCACCTGCGTTCCGCAAGCGGCGACGAGAAGATTCAGGGCTAAGATACCGATCGCCCCAGCGGGCCTCGTGCTGCAGAATCTCATGACCCCACCACCTTCTTGCTTTGCGGATACATCTGGAAGTTACATTGTATGACGATCCCATCGCCCTTGTCTTTATTCAGGGCCCATTGGTGCAGCTCATTCTGGAAGGCCTTGATCTTCTGCTTCAGCTCCTTGAGGTCCCCCTCGGGGAGGTGGAAGATCAAAGCGCCGAACTCCCTCTGCTCTACGGGAAGATCTTCAATCATCGTAATAGCTTGCTCGAGAGCATGCCTATGGTAAGCGCGGATCGCGAGACTTCTCACTTCATCGGAACTGATGACCACGTCGTCCTTCACTTCGTAACGGCCTTTGGCGTTTTTAATGATGAAGCCCTTGCGGCGAAGGAAATTCAGCGCGTGGCTGATAGCCTTGATATCGGTGCGGCCGGTCAAACGTCGCTCGACCCAATAGGGATCGTCGCGGAATTCGTCGACCAGGACCATCTCCCTGAGCACGGGATAGATCCAGTGCTGGATGTATTCCATCGCGTCCGCTTCCAGCTCGTAGCGTTTGGAAGCGGGCGTGAGCTTTTGCAGCTGGGCGAACAGCTCTTGTTTTTCCTGGTCGGTATCCGCCTGGTTCAGCGATACGAGGCAGCGGAAATAAGCGCCCTCGGCCGCGGTCAGCTTTAACGCCTCGATGAATTGCTCGACGGATTGCGGGCTGAGGTTGCGGTCGCCCTCGATCACGAGTTTCAGGAAGTTCGGTGAGTTGAAACCCGCCTGCTGCGAGAACTGGCGGTAGCTATAGCCGCGTTTCGAAGCCTTGCGGCTCTGATAATAAGCCGAAAGATATTCCCGATAGTTGGTATATCCATAGACGCTGGGGAGATGTTCTTCGGCCATACGCACGCCTCTCGCAGAGTTCGCCAAGCATATAGCCGTATTCGGAATTTTTTGCAAATCCCTTGAGGGGAACATTTAAGTCTTTTTATTTCAAATACTTAAAAATTATTTCGTATTCTGGCTTTGGCCGAGGTCAGCTCCTGCACGTGACTCTTTATCCAGTCCGCGTAGGGCGGGATAAGGGTATCGACCGAGAGGCCGCCCTCGCAGTTGGTGGGTCCCGTGGTGATGATGCCGAGGAGTTCCGCACCCTTATCCTTCAGGATCATATCAGGCCCACCGCTATCGCCCAGGCACGTACCGTCGCCTTTATAAAGAGCCGAGACCAGCATCACCTTTGCCGTCGTGAAACTCTTCCTCCAGGCGATATCCACCATGCGCAGCGTGTTGTTGAACTCCTTGCAGGTCGACGACACGCAGCCGAAGCCTATCGACTGCAGCTTGAGCTCGTCAAGCCCGGTATCGGCCGCCGCTATGGGCAGAGGGGAGTAACCGCTCGGGAGCTTCTGCACGAAAGGAATCAACGCCAGATCGTTGAAGGGCTGCGCCGGAGGTTGAACGTCATCGAGATGCCGGGCATTCTCTACGACCTTGTCATAGGCGCTCGCTGCGTCCGCGTCGAACCCGGGATGTTTGATGATCGTATCGATGGGTATGACGCGCGCGTCCTTCTTGTTGAGTTTCGCCGGAACCCTCGTTCCGAAATAAAGCGCTGGTTTGCTCCAATGCGGGCCGAAGCAATGCGCGGCGGTCAGGACCACGTTCGGGGCGATGAGGACGCCCGTGCAGAAGGCCTGGCCTTCGACCGGATCGGTTTCGATGAGCGCGACGGTATGATGAGCGGCCTCGTCGTTCGCTTTAACCACCGAGCCGCCGGCGATGGAGGTCTGCGATGGCTCCGTGCTGCGACAGGCCGACGAACAGATAAGGCTTAACGTGAGGCTGGCCCAGAGAGTCGTTTTCATTTCGCGCTCCACGTGAAGGAAGAGATATCGCCATTATCCGCCAGCGCCTTCGCGGGCGGCAGGCATTTTTTGTAACGCGAACCGGCAAAGCCCGGGCACCCAAGGCTTCATGGGTTCACAAAGACCCTGAAATACTCGTCGACATGCGTTTCGAGGCGCTTGATGACCATCTCGAGCGTCAGTTCATTCTGGAACACCAGGGCGATCCGCAGATTGACGATAGGCGCCAGGAACTGGGTCACGAGCCAGTCGGGATCGGCCTTACGCATCTTTCCGGTGGCGAGCATCACGAGGATGACCTTACGCACGCGGCTTCTGAGCTTCTCGGTGATGAATTGGATCTGGAAGGAAGGGTCGGGCTCGCGCGTGAGGTTCTCCACCAGCATGAAACGGAAGAACTTCGACTCGTTTTCGGTCATCCAGCGCGTCGCGAGCCCGCGCAGGACCGATTTCAAGCCGTCGCGCGGATTCCTCAGCACCGTCTTCCAATCGACCTGGCTCAGATCGAGCCGAACGGCTTTGGGGCCGTGCCTCAGCATCAACTCTTGCCGTATCGCGTCTTTGCCGTCGAAGTGGGCGTAGACGGCGCTATCTCGAATGCCGACGCGATCCGCGATCATCTTCAGGGTCGCGGATTCGTAACCCAGAGTGGAGAAGAGGTCGAGCGCCGCTTCGAGAATGAGCGATCGGCTGTCGCGGGCTTCCTGCTTCGTTGGACGCCCGGATCTGCGGGGCGTTTTCTCCCCAGTCTTTATCATCACATCACGCTGCTTTCTCTGGAGTCCGCGACTTATTCAGCTGCGCTCGCAGTTGTTTTGAAGTCAGCCTCTCCCCTGTCTGGCTCTGCCAGAGGGGTCAAAGTATCCCAAAAGACATTTAGGCTTTCTCCATATAGGGACATAATTACAGATATTCACCCACTCGTGGAAGATGCCACGGAGCGGATCGAGGGTCGCAATGGGCTCTGTAAACCGCATGGATAAGGGGTTCTAGATTTTTTTCTTCAATAATCGGTTCGCAGATTCTGACGAAGATTATAACCCACTTCGCCATAGTTAAAAGCAAGATAATCATATTGTACGAAAGCGAGTTCTTAGGGAGGATGGGATAACATTCCTCCGAGGGTTTATGCGAAATTTCACGAAACATCTCTATTTCTGGGTCATCTTGGCGATTATCTGCGGTGGATTGATCGGATACTTCTATCCTGCGGTCGGAACGAGCCTCAAACCCCTCGGCGACGGTTTTATCGCACTCATCAAGATGATGATCGCGCCCGTGATCTTCTGCACCGTGGTGCTCGGGATATCGGGAGCCGGGGATATGAAGAAGGTCGGCCGCGTCGGAGCCAAGGCGCTCATCTACTTCGAAGTCGTGTCGACGATCGCGCTCGCTATCGGGCTGTTAACCGTGAACCTTATCCGCCCGGGGCGCGGCTTCAACGTCGATCCTAAAACGCTCGACGCGGGATCCGTCGCGGAATACGCGAAGAAAGCCGGAGAGATGACGACGGCCGACTTCATCCTGCACATCATTCCCAAGACCCTGGTCGATGCCTTCACGGGATCAGGCGACCTTCTGCAGGTGCTCCTCGTCGCGATTCTGTTCGGCTGGGCTTTGAACCGTCTGGGCGAGACAGGCGAACCCGTGATCCGCGGCCTCGATCTGCTCTCCAAGATCTTCTTTTCCATGGTGAACGGCCTCATGCGGCTGGCGCCTCTCGGCGCGGGCGGGGCGATGGCCTTTACGATCGGCAAATACGGGGTCCACGCGCTCCTCCCGCTCGCGAGCCTGATGGGCACCTTCTATCTCACCTGCATCCTCTTCGTCTTCATCGTGCTGGGGACGATCGCGGCCCTGGCGGGATTCAACGTGCTGCGTTATCTCCGTTATATTCGCCACGAGATCCTGCTGGTGCTCGGCACCTCATCCTCCGAGAGCGCGCTGGTGCCGATGATGGAGAAGCTCGAGAGGCTCGGTTGCTCGAAGTCGGTGGTCGGGCTCGTGATCCCCTCGGGTTATTCGTTCAACCTCGACGGCACCAATATCTACATGACGCTGGCGACGCTGTTCATCGCGCAGGCGCTCGGCTTCGATCTCACGCTCGGGCAGCAGATCACGATCCTTGTGGTCGCGATGCTGACGTCCAAAGGCGCTTCGGGT
>JASLCY010000320.1 GCA_030151925.1 Oligoflexus sp. | reverse complement strand
ATTTACTTCGCCATGGAGAACATGACGAAGCTCACGCGGGATGAGATGTCCCAGATGATAGACCAGCTCCTGAGGACGGTGAAGCTGGAGCGGACCCGCAAGATGTTCCCCCACGAACTCTCGGGGGGTATGAAGCGCCGTATCGGTATCGCCCGCGCGCTCGCCACCAACCCTGTTGTCTCGATTTTCGACGAACCGACCTCCGGCCTCGACCCCGTGACCTCGACCATCATCCTCGACATGATCCACGAGATGGCCGGCGAGGATAAAGAGGCCGTTTCCCTCGTCTCCACGTCGTCGGTCGAGATCGCCATTCGTTTCGCCGAGCGGGTGATCCTCGTGAAAGAAGGCCTGGTCGTGGCGGACGATTCCTGGAAAAAGCTGCTAGTCGAGGGAGATGATTGGGTTAAAAACTTTCTGTCCGTACGCCTCATAGGCATAGACATCAGCTACGCCCGTGAACTGGGATTGCCTGAGGAATTCATCAAGCTGCACTGGCATTGATGCTTTGGCAGAGCCGTTTTTTATGCTATAGAGCCTTGCATCGCGCGCAAGGAGTTTATGGCCATGTCTCAGAAGCTCATCGTACTCGACATCGATAATACCGTATTCAACTGGGTTGAATACTACGTCGCGTGCATGTGCTCGATGATGGACACGGTCCAGCTCATCACCGGCATCGACCGCCAGGTCCTCTTCGAGGAATCGCGCCCCGTCTTCGAGCGCGAAGGCTCGATCGAATACCCTTTCCTCATACAGGAACTGCCTTCGGTGCTTCGCCACTACGGCCACGACGTGCCGCGCCTCCTCGCGGAAGCGGTGGAAGAAGGCCGCAAAGCCTTCAACACGACGGCGAAGGTGACCCTCAAACCTTACGAAGACGTGATCGAGACGCTCAAACGCGTGAAGGAGATCTATCCCGAGATCCCGCTCATCGCCCTGACGGACGCGCCGCGCTACGTGGCGATGTGGAAGCTGAACAAACTCGGCCTCCTCCATTATTTCTCGGCCGTCTACGGCCTCCCCGACCCCAGCATCCCTATCGACGAGAAGACCCAGGAGGTCAAGGTCGACAAGGAGATCCTCGTGAAGCACCTGCAGAAGTCGGCTTTCGGCTTCGAAGGCCGCATCCGCATCCTGCCCGACGACTACGAGAAACCCGGCACCAAGGGCCTTAAGACCGTGCTGATGGACTTCGAGATGGAGACGCATCTGGGCGACGTCCTCTGGGTCGGCGACAACCTTCGCAAAGACGTCGGCCTCGGCAAACGCCTCGGCGTGCATACCGGCTGGGCCCGCTACGGTACGGTGATCCGTCCCGAGGCGAAGGACATCCTCCTGCAATTCAGCCCGCAGAACAACGTGGCGAAGAACGTCGCGCTCGATCCTAAAAATAGCGAAAGTCCGCAGCCCGACTTCGTGTTAGAATCCTTCTCCGACATCATCCCGGCGATCGCCCAGGTCCTTTTCCCGAACCGCTGAGGCGCCCGCCCCCCGGCTACTGCAAGGCTCTGACCTGAGCCGCGCACTAGGGAAAGTTCTCGACATGCAGCTCCTGAAGACGTTCCGCGAAGAGTTCCCGCATCTCCTCAAACTCGCCGTCCCCGTAATCATCTCGCAGGTCGGTTCCATGACCATGGGCCTCGTCGATACCGTGATGGTCGGGCATTATTCGTCCCTGCACCTCGCGGGCGTGGCCGCGGGGAACTCCGTGTTCTGGACCATCGTGATGGTGGGCTTCGGCCTGCTGCACGGCATGGATCCGATCGTGTCCCAGGCGCACGGCTCGGGGAATATCGAGGAGGCGGATCGCTGCCTCGGCGTCGCCCTGCAGGTCGGCGCGTACTTCTCCCTGCTCATCACGCCGCTCATCTTCCTGGTCAGCGATCGCCTGACCCTATTCGGGGTGCCGGCCGACGTCGCGGGCGTGGCTGCGCCCTTCCTCCGGACTCTGAGCCTCAGCCTCTGGCCGCTGATGTTCTATGGGGCGATCAGCCGGTACTGGCAAGGCTTCGAGATCGTGATGCCCTTCACTATCACGACCTTCTTCACCAACTTCGTGAACTGGGCCGGCAACTATTTCTTCGTCGCGGGCCACGGGGGAGCGCCGGCGCTCGGCGCCACCGGCTCAGCGATTTCCACCTTGGTTTGCCGCATTTTTACGCTCATCGCCGCGCTGGCGATCACCCTGCATTTCTTCGGCAGGCAGCACGGCTACACCTGGTCGCGCCTGCGGGCCGTCGCCTTCCGCTCCGATCCGGAGATGATGAGGCGGTTCTTCCGCATCGGCCTGCCCGCGGGCCTGCAGATACTCGCGGAAGTCTTCGCCTTCGCCCTCGCGACCCTGGTGGTGAGCCGCCTCGGTGCCGAAGTCCTCGCCACCCATCATATCGTGCTGAACATCGCGAGCTTCGCCTTCATGTTCCCCGTCGGCGTCTCGTCGGCGATCGCGGTGCGCGTAGGTTTCCACCAGGGCCGGCGGGAACCTCGCCTGGCCTTCATCACCGGCTGGCTCGGCATCGGCCTCGCCTTCCTCATCATGACGATCTCGGCCCTGGCGTTCCTCTTCTTCCCGCATTTCCTCATCGGCCTCTACACCTCGGACGCCTCGATCGTGCGGCTCGGCGGCAGCGTCCTCTTCCTCTGCGCGCTGTTTCAGGTCTTCGACGGCGTGCAGGTGGCTTCGGCCGGCGCGCTCCGCGGCCTGGGCGATACCAAGACCGCGCTGTACTCCAACCTCGCGGCCCATTACGGGATCGGCATCCCCATCGGCCTCACGCTCTGCTTTCATTTCGGCAAGGGCCTCACCGGAATCTGGATCGGCCTGGCTCTAGGCTTGTGTTTTACCGCGATATTCAACACTATGAAGTGGCAGGATAAACGCGCCAGCCTGAAGGAAATAGCCGATGCTGAAGGTCCAAGCCCTCTCGCATAGCCCCAGCTACACCAGCTCCGTCTCCCTCAAACGCCTGACGTTCGAGGTGGGCGAAGGCGAGAAGGTCGCGATCCTGGGCCTGCACGGCTCGGGCAAGAGCCTCCTGCTGCAGATCCTCGCCGGTTACATCATTCCGCAGTTCGGCACGATCACGGTCCGGGACTACGATCTGCGTTACGACGCGCAGGAGGCCCGCCGGTACTTCGGTTACGTCCCCTCGCATCCCACGATCAACGGCGAATGGAAAGTGGCG
>JASLCY010000150.1 GCA_030151925.1 Oligoflexus sp. | reverse complement strand
ACCTCCTGGACCGCGGCGTGCGCATCATACTCTTCGCGCCCGACGCTCAAGTGGTGACGCGAGGAGTGGAGACGCTCTTCAGTTTCCTCAATTCCCGCTATGCGCGTCCCGAGGTGCAGCAGTTCCACGGCCGCATCACCTGGTTCGTCGGAGAGCCGCTCGCAAGGCCCGAGGCCTATACGATGAAGTTCGGGGCCTTCCGCGAGTTCACCTTCCTCTACAAGGAGGCGAGGGTCGAAGGATGGGCGATGGCCACTCCCAAGGCGGAGAGGCAGACGGTCGAAATCTATGGCGATACCTATGCGAAGATCCTGAGGCCCATCACCGACGTGTTCGATGGCGTCTATCTTCTCCGCAAGGCGGAAGCCGCGCGCCCGATACTCTTCCAGGTGCGGTCGCTCGTCCTCCAGATGCTGGTCTACTACTGCCAGGATTCCGGGACGCCCTGGACCGAAGTCCTCGAGCAGTTGAGCGGCATCGGTTGGAATCTTTTGGGGAGCGAACGGTTTTGGAAGCGTTTCCTCGAATTCCGGGCGGCCCATGACGAACTCACGCAGAACGCGCTTCCGCTCGGGCGCTTCGGTTTCGACGAAGAGATCTTAAAGCTCTCCAAGCCCCAAGACGTCGTGAAGCTCAGCGCCAAACGCCGCCCGCACGAACTCGAGCGCGGTCCCGGCCTTCTCCATCGCCTGCTCGTGAGTTTCGCCCATCTCCTCGTCCACGAGCTGCACCGGCTCGGATGCTTCGAGTCCCTGGACCTTGCCGATCTCTATATCAGCGACGCCTTCGGTTTCCCGCGCAGCCTCGGTTCGCCTCTCATCTATGCGCGCAGGCTCGGGCTCGTGCGCATGGCCGAGGCCCGTTACGCGATGGAAATTCGCGCTTTCGATGAAAACGCCGGCACCTGAGTGTTGCAGAAAAGCCACGCCTTTCCTTCAAGGTGTGGACGCCTGTCCACGGCCTGAACATTCTCGTGGTTTTCTCATAAAAATATCTCTTTAAAATAAGACAGTTGCATCCTCGGCTTCCGCTGGAATCTGGCCCGCGACTTGCTCTTATCCAAGCGGTGCACGATTTCAAGCGAGGTCACTCATGCTTATCCATACTTGGCAAACGACGCTCCGCCTTCCCGTAGAATATTCCGGCAAAGGTCTCCATAGCGGCCGCATAGTGCGCATGGTGATCGAGCCTGCTCCGGTCGATACCGGCATTGTTTTTACCCGCGCCGACCAAACCGTGGCTCACGTGATTCCGGCCAAGGCCAAATTCGTGAGCGCGACGCAGCTCTGCACGACGCTCGGCACCGGCTCCCACAGCGTCGCCACCATCGAACATCTGATGGCGGCCTTCGCGGGGCTCGGCATCCATAACGCTCGCGTGATCGTCGACGGCCCGGAGCTCCCTATCATGGACGGCAGCGCCATCGACTTCGTCCGCGGATTCATGCGAGTCGGTCTCAAAGAATCGGATATGAGGGCCCGCGCCTTGAGACTGGTGAAGCCCTTGCATATAGAGGAAGACGACAAGTATCTCCACCTCGATCCGCAAACCTTCCAATCGATCCATTGCTCGATCGAGTTCTCGAGTCGCGCGATCGGACGTCAATCTCTCGATTACTACGAAAGCCTGCGTTCGTTCGTAACGATCGCCGATGCTCGTACGTTCTGCCATCTTAGGGACGTGGAATCCATGCGTGAACGGGGACTCGCCCTTGGCGGCGGGCTCGACAACGCAGTCGTCGTCACCGATGACGTTGTGCTCAATGAAGGCGGCCTCCGCTCAGCGGACGAATTCATCCGGCACAAGGTGCTTGATCTCATCGGCGACTTCTCATTGCTCGGTGCGCCTCTCGTGGCGAAGATCACCGCGCATAAGACGGGGCACGGACTGCATGCCCGCTGTCTCCAGTTCTTGATGGACCACAAGGACGAGTATCTTCAGGCGTTCTATCCGGAGATCGAGTTTGAATCGAGCGCCTCGCCGGAAGGCCTGCGCGAACCTGCTTTACCTCTGCCGACTACGATCAGACCTCTCCTCTCTTACGCTTGATGTCTCTTCCTCTCGTCTCTTAAGTCCCATAGTTTCCCTTTTGGGGGAACTATGGGTTTTTTCTTTGCGGCGCAATTCCTGTGTTATCTGAGTTATGCCGGTCCGCACACGGCCGGCTTTCGCGGCGTTCTTCTCGTCTTTCTCGTCCTCGCGGCGAGAGGGAATCCTCTGGCCGCACTGAGCGGGGCGCTATGGGAGCTGCTGAATCTCGGAGCCCATCCCGCATTGCGCTGCGATCCCAAATTCTGGTTCGTGTGTTCGAACGCGCAGCCGGGAATGATCCTTATTTATCTTACGGGAACGCCGATCGGACGAATCGCGATGCATCTGCAAGTCTACTTCGAGGGCCTGTGCCTGGCGTGGCATCCGCTCTGGGGGCGCTTGGCGTCCAGCCTCCTGATGGGAGGCCAGGCGGCCGATGATTTTAAGTCTTTATATAAGAACCTGGGATTCTTGCATGTGCTGGTCATCAGCGGGAGCCAGTTCGTTCTGCTTTCACAGGCTCTGGCATGGTTCACGCGCCTGCCGCTACGAGGTTTTTATGCCTTGCGGCTCCTGCGCTGGCCGAATTTTCGCTGGCTTAGCCTCTTTATGGATCTCGCCATACTCGCCGCGCTTCTCCTCTATCTCCTCGCTTGCGGGACGACTCCGCCTTGCCAAAGAGCGTTTTTAAGCCTGGCGCATCGATCCTATGGAATATGGCTCAAGCCGCCTCGCCCGTCGCAGGGCCGTCCTGCGCCTTCTTCGGCGGTCCGAGTCTTCTGGTGGCAAGCGCTGCTCTTCCCGGAGGCGTGTTTTTCGCTGTCGAGCCTTTTAAGCTGGGGAGCCGCGCTCAGCCTGCAGATCTTCCGAGGGGCCAGACGCTGGTCGGCGCAGCTTAAGATCTCGCTCCTCATCCAGCTCTTGAACCTGGCGCTCTTCGGGCGTCTCAGCCTCGCTTCGCTCTGCCTCGACTTCTTCATCTCCCCGCTCTGGGACCTGCTCCTCTTCCTTTGCCTGGCGGCCGTCCTCATCCTGTGGCCGCCCCTGCAGAATGCGATTGCGTCGGGGCTCGACTTCCTGCATCAGTCGCTCCTTCTCATGGATCGTTGGGAATGGCAGACGTTCGGGAGTTCCGCCCTCGGCTTTCGGGCCGAGATCGGGCCCTGGGGAAGCACTCTAGCGCTTACCCTCTTCGCTCTGTGGTTGTGTTCTGGGAGAGCGAAACGTATCCTGGTGAGAGAGAAAAGGAAAGGGGAAGGAATATGCGCGCCATCGTGATAGATGATTCTCCAACGATGAGAACTCAGATCAAATCGCAGTTGAGCCGATTGGGTTGGTCGATAGTCGGTGAAGGTGAGAATGGTGTTGAAGCCCTAGAACTTATCCGGACTTTGCAGCCTGATCTTATGACGCTCGATATCATCATGCCTGAAATGGACGGTATCGAATGCTACCGGCACGTGCGGCAGATGGAGGATCCTCCGCGCTGCCTGCTCATCTCGGTCCTCGCCGCCGAATCGCGGATCATCGCGGCCTATGAGAACGAGATACTGCCCTCGCACTTCCTGAAGAAGCCGTTCACGGAAAAAGAGCTGAAAGAAAAGATCGACCACGTGATGGCCGACGTCCCCTTGCCTATTCCGATCCCCAAGGAGATCCCGGAGCATGCGGAAGCCGGAGTGCCCGCCCCCGAGCTCCCACCGCTGCCCCGCATGGACCAGTGAGACGTCGAATCCTTAGGAAGCCCGAGCTTGGCGCGGACTGCCCGCCTTGGCTTTATCCACGATGCTATGAGAGGACGAGAGCTTCCTGAGCTCCTCTTCTTCTCTCTCCGCTTTCTTTTTAATGCTGGTGTAAAGGCTGAGGCCCGAGATCGCGAGGGAGAAGAGCGCGATCAGGAGGAAGGCCGGATGCCACAGGGCGCCGAGCAGGAGGAAAAGCATCGCGGAGGCCGCGCTCACGTAGGCATTGACCATGACCTTGTCGTGGTAGACCAGCGCCAATTCCCCGCTCAGGACGCCTTTGCCGTAACCATCGATGAGAAGGTGCTTCTCGCGAGGTTTTTGCAGATGGCGCAGCATGCCCGTGGGGCGGTAGACGTAAGTGATTCGCCAGACCGGCACGTGGGTGAGCTGCAGGCCGGCGATCTCGAGCTCGGTGCGGTAATCGATAAGGTAATCAGCGTTCAAGCAGGCGAGCTTATAGTGATAGAGCTC
>JASLCY010000147.1 GCA_030151925.1 Oligoflexus sp. | reverse complement strand
AATCATTTAGGGCTCTTATTTATCAAGAGCCCAAGTTTGAAGAAGAGTGAGGGGAAGACGGCATGAGTGAACAAATCTGGTATCTCTACCAAAACGGACAACAGGTCGGACCATTCGAAACCGCGCAGGTCACCCAACTCTATGTAAATAATATGATCGCTAAAGACGGCTATATTTTCAAGGTAGGTTGGAAGGATTGGCGACCCGTGGAAGACGGTTATGAAGCGCTGGGCCTGCCCAATCCGAACCAGGCGCAAGCGATGAACCCGGCTTACCAGGCCGAGCTCGAGAAGCGCCGCGAGGTCGCTCCCCGCGCATCGATCACCGGCCGCGTCGTCGTCCATAACAACGGCCAGCTCTCGGTCGGCCACGGCGTGAACATCTCGGTCGGCGGCATCTTCGTGGAAACCAACGATCAGATGTTCACCGTCGGCGAGAGCCTGCGCCTCTCGGTCCGCTGCGAGGGCCTCGACAAGCCGTTCAACGCCGAGGCGGAAGTGATCCGCTTCAACTCGGACAAACGCTTCGCCCAGGGTTACGGCCTGCGTTTCATCAAGATCGACGCCGACGTGCAGAGAAGCATCCAGGCGCTCGTCGACGCCGCGAACAACGCCGGCGACCGCGGGCGCTTCGCGATGAGATCCTGATCCCGGGGCCGGGCAACGAACTTAACGAACCAGATACATCATGGACGCCTCAGTCCATTCAAGGGGAAACGATGGAACACGGTAAAGAAAATGCGGAAGTGAGCTGGAAGTCCATGGCGAGGCTCGACGATGCTAAGCACCTCGTCGACCTGGGCATCCTCCTTACCTGGAAGGACTTCAAGCACCTGCAGAAGTCGCTCAAGGGCGAAGAGATGATCGAGCTCGTGACCTATTGCGCTGCCCGCCTCGCGGAACGCGTCGACAGCCGTCTCCCGGCGGAGATCCTCACGGAGAGCCTGCTCATCATCTTCGCGAACATGGAAGACGAGAGCACCCTGGTGGCCTTCCTCTCCGAGCTGCTCCAGCAGCCGAACCGCGCGATGGCCTGCTCGATGCTCGTCGAGCTCGCGATCACCGCGGACGTGTCGGACTCCGACAGGGCGGAAGAGATCTTCGCGATCGCCGTGGCCCTCATCTGCGAGCTCGGCACCATGATCCGCATGATGATCCAGGAAAACCCCGAGGAGTTCGGCGACGCGGGCCAGAAGCTGCTCGACCATATCTCGACCTACCTCTCGTCGGTGAGCAACAGCAGCGACAACTGCATCCGCCTCAGCCTCCTCAATTACTTCGGCGCGCTCGAGCAGGGCCGCACCCATAAGACCGGTTTCAACCGCATCATGGGGCGCTTCGGCCACACGATCCTCGAGCACCTCTTCATCCTGCTCTTCAATAAGAAGACCGAGAGCGTGGCCCTGCAATACCTCCTCGAGAACGTGCCTTACATCCTCGAGGCGGACGACCACGCGCAGACCATACTCCAGGAGACGTGGAAGCACTATCTCCTGAAGAAGCCGGAGCGTTTCGCCCTCTTCATCCAGGCGCTCGGCTCGCACCTGCTGGCGATGCCCGACGACGTGTCGCGGCAAGCCCGCCGCACGTTCCTCCAGCATCTCATCATGCTGGTGAAGAAGGTCGCGGAAGTGGATCACAAGGAACTCGGCCGCCAGCTCCTCGGAGCGATGGCCGGATTCCAGAACGAGCCTTACTTCAAGCAGATCGTCGGCCGCCTCGGCCGCGACATGACCCTCAGGGAGTCGTTCCGCAATCTCGTGATGAAGATGTGCGAAGCGAGCGGCCCCTCGAACGTGGTGAGCAACGCGGAAGGCTTCCGTTCGTCGAAGCGCGGCCGTCGCCCCAGCTTCGCGAAGTCGGACAAGACCCGCATCATCTATCAGATTCGCTTCCTCGGCCAATTCAATTCGGCGAAGGCCTCCTGAGGGCCTTCACCGCGGAATATCTTCCTGACCCTTATTCCTCCGGCGGGGGCGTAAGGGTTTTTTCTTGCCTGCAACCCGCCCGCCGTCGGCGATAGGCGTCTTCCAGCAAATGCGTTTCAATCGACGCCCGCGGAGCCGTCCAAGCATTGGACAGCCGGCGCCTAAGGCCTTGACGAGCTTACGGAGCCACGGGCCTTAACTTCCGAAGATGACAGTTTCGTGAATCTTTCGCTTGCGTGGAATGCGCTTTGCTCCTATGTTCCGACGGAGAATCAAGCACATCACTAGAGGACCCCACCATGCGTAAGTTATCAAGGGCTACTACGTTCATTGCGCTCGCATCGGCACTGGCTTTGAATGCGTGCGGAACCAAATCGAGTTCGACCTCCGAGACTCAGGCGGTCGACAGCAAAGGTGGATGGATCCTAAATACCGGAGATAAGGCCGGTAATCAGGTCTTCAACCTCGCGAAGTTCTCCAAGGAGAACGGCAGCCTCAAAGGCAGCCTCGGCAAGTACAGCGAATCGGGGAACATGGACCTCGGTTTCGGCGACAAGAAGAGCTTCAAGGCCGAGATGAACCTCACCGTCCAGAGTTTCGGGGATAACTCCGCCGCCGCGGGCGATCGCCAGATCGCGGCCGGATATTGGCTCGATACCTACGCCTTCAACCAGAAGATCGCCGGCAGCAAGGATCGCGGCATGACCTTCGACGTCGGCGCCCTCGGCCACCTCGATAACGCGAAGATCGACGTCGCCGTGCGTTTCGCCGGCCACGATATCTACCGCAACGCGGTCTTCAACGGCGCCGCCTACGATAACTCCTTCACGCGCGACTTCAACTACAGCGCGGTCTACTATCCCGTGCCCCTGCTGGGCCTGAAGGTCGACGGCAAGGTCGGCGGAGAGCTCGGCATCCACGTGCAGGGCGGAGTGCGCCGCGACAATGCCCTCGACGTGAACTTCGTTCCCCGCATCGCTGCGAACGGCGCGTTGAACACCGGCATCACCCTCTTGAACTTCGCTTCGGCTGAAGTGCAGGGCATCGCGAAGCTCGCGGAAGCCCAGTTCAGCTCTTCGGCGAACATCGGCCTGATGCCCAGCGCGAACATGGGTTACGGCAGCATCGGCATCGACGGCGGTAAATTCACGGCGCTCGACGGCAAGATCGATATCGTCGCCAAAGCCGGCCTCGGCAGCGTCCTGCCCAAAGGCGTGAGCAAGGCCCTTTGGTCCTTCGTCTTCGGCAACTCGGGCTCGGGCGATTGGGAATGGCGCCACACCGTGTACCAACCCAAGAAGCCTCTTTACGTAGCTGATATCCCGCGCCTCGGCGCCGACTTCATCAGCTTCTACAAAAAGCCCAAAGACAAGAACGAGTGCAAATCGAAGCAGAGCGAAGCCTATAAAGAGCTCGATTCCCGCGTTGCGACTCTGACTTCTTATAAGGACTCCGTGAGCGACATGCCGCGCATCGCGACTGAGGCCGCGATCGCCTACATGGGTGACGCGCGCACGAAACTCGATAAAATTTGTAATTGAGCATCAGCTTTTCGTGAGAAAGAAAAGACCAAGCTTTTCAAAAGCTTGGTCTTTTACTTTTAGACCTATGAAGGGAATGCGCAACAGGCGTAGTGCCCTGACGGCATTGACGCTGAAAGCGCCGGAAAATTAAGCTCAGGCTGGAATCGCATCCAGGAAAGGGACAGCCATGAGACATCCAGCCATAATACTTTCAGGTTTTCTTTTCGTAAGCGCGACGGCCGCGGCCCAAGCCGTCACGCCTTCTACGGGCGCAACCGTGAATCCGACCGTTACTCCGTCGCAAGGCGTCGTGGTGGATCCGAGCGTGACGCCTTCGAACCCTGCGCAGACGAACCAAGGCGTGTTCGGCCCTTCCATGGGCCCTGGCATCTTCGGTCCGGCCGGCAGCGTCAGCCAAGGTTCGGTCCAGGCCCAGCCTACGCCTGATCCGGTCGGCATTTACATCAACCAGGCCGGCACGCCTTCGAACACCACTCAGAATCAAAACCAAACCCTGAGACCGGGTTCGAACAACCAAACGGTAAGGCCGACGCAAGACGTTCAATCGATGGGCGCGACGGATGCCTTCGGCAATCCGCTGCCTTCGAGCGACACCAACGTCCGCAGCCTGAACCCGAGCACGAGGGATCTGCAGCCGCTCACGACCGATCCGAACCCTTCGACGCCCATACCGCCCGGATCCGCTTCGCCCAGCAGCGTAACGGGCCGTTGATAGCAAAAAGCGGCATCCTCGAGGGGATGCCGCTTTTTTCATGAGCGCGTTCGTCGTTCAGTCGTTCAAGTGCCTCGCTACGAATACGGAAATCGCGTCCGCGAGGATAGGCGCCGGGAAAGGGCTCCTGAGGCCGCCTGCCGTGGGAAAGCCTTCCGAGAATCCCAATCCCCAGTGATCCACGTCCATAGTCCCGAGGAAATAGGTGCGGAAAGGTTTCTGCGCCGGATTCAAGGCGTTCTGATAAGCCGGGAAGAACCTCGCCCGCTTCCAGGTCGCTTGGCCGTCGGTGAGCTCGAACTTCGTCAGGCGATACATATCATAATAATTCGTGCGCAGGACGAGGTAGTCTTGACGAGATCGACCACGGCGGTGACGCGCGTCAGCAATCGGAGCAGGCTGCGATCCACGGAACGGACCGCCGCGAGAAGCATGGCCTGCAAAGGTTTGTCGTCGAGCACGAGGAAGGGCGAGGGCAGACCCACCGGGAGCCAACCCTTCCGGCGATTGGCGTCGGCCACGTAACGCGCGTTTTCCCAGAGGCCGAAGTATTTACGCATCGTTTCGTGCGTGTAGCTCTTATCGCCGATGTCGTCGGCGAGCTGATCCCAGTCCTTGCGCAGAGGCGCGACCGTGATCATCGCGTTATGCGCGGTGCAGCCGCCCACGGTTCCGGCGCGCGGATAAAGGATTCCTTTGCCGTCGGTCCATTTGCTGTCGGCTTTGTTCTTCTCGTCTTCATCGAAGTGCTTGACGTAGAAATCCCAAGACATGTCCGCGGCTTCGGTCGACTGCGTGTGCATGGCGGGAATTTGGTAATAGGGCTTGTCGCCTTGATCGGTTCCCGCTTCCATGAGGAGCACCCTGAAGCCGGCCTTCGCGAGGTTGACCGCGAGAGGTCCGCCGCCCGCGCCCGCTCCCACGATGATGTAATCGTAGGTTGCATCGGCTTGGAGGGCCGAGATCCCGGAGTTCGCGCCCACGGTCTTACAGGCGACGCCGGTCGCCAGAGACGTCGCTAGGGTGAAGAACGAGCGGCGGTTGAATGGCTTGGATTTCGATTCTCTCATGGTCGGGCCTCTCGGTATTAACGCAGGTTCTTATCCGTGCGGGGATGATGGAAGTGCAGGCTGTGATCGCAGGTGTCGGAGACGACGGAATCGTCGAAGACCATCTCGCCGATCTTTTTCATGCCGCTGCCGGCGTCATCGCCCACTTCGATCGCGAAATGGAGGGGGCCGTCGAAGTCGGAGACTTGAAGCTCATCGCGGAAATCAGGCTTCTGCTCCTTGAGTCTGGAGGCGCCGTAGACCTTGATGAATTTGGGCGTGCGGATGTTCTGGTCGTTCGTCTCGCCCAGGCGCGAGACGAGATAGAGCTG
>JASLCY010000290.1 GCA_030151925.1 Oligoflexus sp. | reverse complement strand
CGGGTGGCCGTGAAACTCTTCCTTGAGCTGCTGGTAACGCAGCTCCGTATGCTCTCTCGGCAAGAGGCCGATCAGCATGCCGCCGCCGCCCGCGCCCGTGGATTTCGCGGCGATCGCGCCCTTCTCCCGAGCCCTTACGATCATATCCTGAAGATTCCCCGGAACGACGCCGGCTTCCGCGAGGAGGCCGCAGCACTCATTCATCGTATCGGCAAGGGTGCGATGGTCGCCGCTTTTCAGGCATTCAAAAGCGGTCAGCGACAGGGCATCGAAACGGGCGATACGCTGCTCGCCCTCCCGGGCCGTGAAATAAGGCTCGGCGATGCGGATCATCGAAAGGGTCGAGGCGCGGATATTGCTGTCGATGAGCACGAAGTCGAAGTTCGACTCCTCACCGAGCGGAATGCGGTCGATCTTGAGGCCGCGGACGAACAGCACCGGCTCTTCGAAGGCGACCACCGCGGTATCGAGGCCTGATGGGTTGCCGTGGAAGCTCTTTTCCAGCTCGTTCGCCAGGAGCGCGAGCCGGTAGGGGCTCAGGGGAATCTGCAGGGCCTGCGACAGCGCCCTGAGCACGGCGACGCAGAGCGTGGCCGACGAGCCCAGGCCCGCCCCGATCGGGAGAGTCGAATGAGTCTCGGCGTCGAGGGAAAAAGGCTCGATCTCGAGCAGTTTCATCGCCTTCAGGACCACGGCCTGCAATCGCGGCGAGCCTTCGTGCCCCGCGAGCTTCAGATGAACTTCCGGCGCCTGCCCCGGCCTTTGTTTTTTCTGCGTCAGGTGAAAACGGAACCGCATTTGATGCAGAGGGATCGCGACCGCGTGCGCCCCGTACACCGCCGCGTGCTCGCCGACGATGATAGCCTTGCCGCAAGCCGTCGTCTCCACCGAGGGAACGTTGATGGTGGTCGATCGCAAATTAGGGAAGAGTGAGTCGCTCAAAGTTCACCTCGAATTAGCGTCGGTCCTTCGCCTACCGAATCATGAAGCAACTGCTTCGGGGCGAAGCGTTCGTCGAGCCAACGCCGCAAGGCGGACGAGTGCTCGTGGATGATATGGATGTTCGGGCCGGCATCGATCGTAAAATAAGCTTCGAACAGCCCCCGGCGCCTCGCCTCGCGGAAGTCGGCGAGGAAGGCGAGGGCCTTCTCGTTCAAATAATGCTGCGCGGGAACCGCGGTCATCATCACCGCATGCATGTCCAGGGCTTCCGTCTCGAGCAGGGGACCGAGCTCCGCCAGCGAACGGCGCTCGAGCGCCCTCACCATGCCCTGCATGCGCTCCGGACTGCCGGCCACGCGCACTCTAAACAGCGGGCTCGACCAAGCGTCGCCGTGAGCCTCGGTCGAACTCTTCGACTTCTCCTCCTCGGAGAAGAGGCAGATCGTATCGGCCAGAGCCCAGTGATCGGCCGCGAACAAAGGCGTGATGACCTGCGCTTCGGGCGAAGCTCCGGCCTGCCATTGCACATAACCGCCGAAGAGCGAACGCCCGGCGCTGCCCGAACCCAGGCGGGCGAGATGCGCGAGTTGCCCGAGAGCCAGATCATGGCCTGCGAGTTCGGCGAGACTCGCGCTCTTCGTCCAGGCCGCCATCGCCGCGACGGTGAGCGCCGCGAGTCCGCTGGCGCTGCTGGCGATGCCGGCTCCGGTCGGGAAAGCGTTGGTGGTGCTGATAGCGAGTTTATCCTGGAACGAATAGAGCCTCGCGAGGCGATCGAGATGTTTATAGGCCTTGTTGAAGCCTGTGTGCTCGCGCGGCAGAGGCGTGCCGGCATAGGTGATCGTATGATCCGCGGCCTCGATAACACGCGCCTCCGTCACCGTCGCGAGCTTGTTGAGCGTCATCGACAGGGAATCGTTCGCGGGCCATTGCGCGGCCGCATCCCTTTTTCCCCAGTATTTGAGGAAGGCGATATTGCTGGGTGCGATGGCGCGATATACGGCAGTCATGACAGCCTTTCCACTAGAGGGAGGCTCAAGGTGCTCCCTTCGTTCGTCCAGCTCCAAGGGAGCGGTCGCCAACCCTGACGTCTGAGAGCTGAATCAGCCAGAGTAAGTTCGGATCGAGGTCCTATCAACAAAATAGCGTCTTCACCCCCCGCGCCGGTGGTCTTAAAGGTCCAAGATCGACCGAACTCCGGAAGCCGCGCAAGAAGATTGTAGAGGCCGGTCGGGTAGAACGGGGCCTGGCGGAAGAACGTCGCGTGCTTTTCGTTCGCCTGAACGGTCTGCTCGATATTCTGGGATAGGAAGGCCGCAACGAGGTCTCGGGTTTTGGTCTCGAGCTCCGTCCAGCGCGCCGGATTTTCGTCCAGCCACCGCCGCACGCCGCCGCCGACCGTGGCAGTCGGTGCGCCTTGCCCGCCCGCATAGGGATGGACGAAGTTTTTCAGCCAATTGATATCGAGCTGCTTCACGGGTCCCGGCCAATTCTCAAAATCGGGTTGCCATTCGAGATAGCCGCCCTCGAGTTGCGTGACGAAATCATAGCCCGAGGCGAAGCCCTGGAGTTCGGCTTGGAGCCGCCAGGCCTCACGCGCGGCGAGCCAGCGCTGGGAATCGTCGAGCGCCAGGGTTTGATGATAAAGCGCCGCAAAACCGAGGTGAACCCCGAGCCGGACCGCCGAAGAGCTGCCGAGCCCATACGCAACCGAGAGCTCCGATTCGACGGTGATGGTGGCGCCGCGGATGCCGTGGCGCTCACGCAGGAATTTGAGGCTTTGGATCAAAGGCTCATCCGCCGCTGCGGTATCGACGTTACGCGGTTCGGGCCAAAGGCTGGAATGCACGATAAGACGATCGGTGTCCTGCCGCTCGACGGTCACGGCCAGGCGCGCGCCGATGCTGGCGGAGAGGCTGGTTTCTCCGCGCAGGACCGCGTATTCGCCGGCGACGAAGATCTTGCCGGGAATCGTGACTCGCACTGCATCGAGGCGGGTGGAATTCTCCATATCAATGCTGTTCTCGTGTGGTCGCGAGGCGAATATTGCCTTGGTGCAGGCTCATGTGCCCGCGCTGTATGCCTTCCGAAGCGAGCGCTCGCAAAGCCGAGAGGTTTTGCGCGAGCCCGACGGCCACCGTGATCTCACCAAGCTCCTGAGCGTTCGGCTCGCCCATGAGTTTGATCGCGGCCTGCGCTGTCGGATGCAGCGTGGTCACGCCGCCGACGGTGCCGAGAGCCATGGGCAATTCGATCTCGCCTTCGAGGTCGCCCTCAGCGTTTTTCCACCAACGCGTCATGGGCTCGTAAACGCCGTTGCGGCAGCAGTAAGCATGCGCTCCGGCTTCCACCGCGCGCCAGTCGTTGCCGGTCACGATCACGACGGGATCGATGCCGTTCATCACGCCTTTGTTATGCGTGGTCGCGCGATAGACGTCATGCGCCGCGAACTGATAGGCCGCGACGATGCGATCGACCACCTCGGGACCCGAGAACTCCTGGTTCGCGAGCGCCGCTGCGGGAACGCGGCAACGCGCGCGCGCCATGCGTTTGTCGCAGAGGTTCGTGAGGATGCGTAGGCCCATCTCGCAGGGGATGATCTCGCCGACGCGTTTGCTGAGCTTCTCGCAGATCGTATTGATGAGGTTCGCGCCCATCGCGTCGCGCGTATCGATATCGATGTAGATGACGAGCGAGCCGATCGCCTCGATATAACGCCAGCGCAGCCCGCGGACGCCGCCGCCGCGGGCGATCAGACGATGCTGGCCGTCGTGGGCGAGGGCGATGAGTTCGTCCGAGCAGTCGGTGAGGATGCGATCGAAGTCGAGGCGCTCGTGCGGATAGAGCTGGATCTGGCCGGTGCCTATGGGAGCCGTGCTGGACGTGATGAAACCGCCGCCGAGACGGGCGAGTTTCGCGCCGTGGCTCGCGGCCGCGACCACGCTGGTTTCTTCGACGGCCATGGGGACGAGGATATCGCGGCCGTTGATATGGAAGTTGGTGGCGACGCCGAGCGGCAAAGCCATCGTGCCGACGCCGTTCTCGATAAAGACGTTCACCAGCTCGGCGTTCAAGGTGTAGAAATCGCCGAAGCTCTCCTTATGTTTGTCGGAAAGCTGCGCCATGCCCTGGATGATCTCTCGTCTTTGGGTAATCCCGAGTTCGTAGAATCCCGGAAGACGCGAGCTGTATTGAGAAGGGAGATGGTCACTTTTTTGCGGAAAGTGAGTACTGATATCGCCTGTCATATCTTTATCACTTATGTTAGGCACTTAAGTCGCATTTCTGCCCCTTCACAATGCCTCAATCCGCAGGTGAGTTCAAGCTTTCTTGAACACTCTTCGCAGACTAGCCCGAAAGAGCTTTCACTCAGGCCTTTCCGCAGGATCAGGGGAGATAAAAGAATATTGAACTACGCAGAAAAGGCTTAATGTACGCTCATTTATCATCGTTTAGGGTGTGTTCTTTTTGACTTATATTTCGACTGTAAGTCTTGGAATACTTTGTTAAACTCTGCCGAACGCTGGAACTTCAGCGTGACTTGTTTCCGAAGGAGTTCGTCATGCAAAGTTTGATCACCCGAATGTTGGCTCTTTTCTTCGGTCTCTTCCTCATGAGCGCAGCTGCTCTCGCTGCGGAAGGCGACCCCAAGATCTCCGTGCCCGAACCCATCCTGAAAACTCGCCTGAAGGATCTCTATAAAAACGACGGGACGCCGCAGGTCCTGCTCGTCGTGCATCTGCCCAAAGACTCCGGCCACACGTTCTACGAGGTCTATAACCTCACGGGACGCAAGCTGAGCGTGTTCCAGTTCAGCGTGTGGTCCGTCGGCAACGTCGGCGACATCTCATTCGAAGACGTCGATGCGGGCTGGTCGGCCGTCAAGGAATTGAAGATGAACAATACGCGTGAATTCCAGATCTACGAACCTCGGGCGGTCGACGGCCACGCCGACGAATTCTATCCGAAGTTCGTGATCCATTACGAAGTCGGCCAGCTCAAGCAGCCGCTGAAGAATGGCGGGAAACATAAGATCGAGGGTCTCTGAGATCTTTCGCCTCGTCAGCTAAACCTATGGGAGTTCTGAGGCTAGGATAGGGCGGCAAGGTTATGATACAAGGCCGTTTGAATCGCCTTATGACTCCGA
>JASLCY010000270.1 GCA_030151925.1 Oligoflexus sp. | reverse complement strand
CCATGAGTTCGGCCATCTCCTCGGCCTCGATCACATCCCGGACGACCAAGACCCCGACTCCATCATGCACGCGAAGACCTTCATCGGCCCCAACCTGAGCTTCCGCACGCCAAGCGAGCAGGACATCGCCCACATGAAAAAGCTCTATCCCTGATTACCAGGACTCTTCTTTAAAAAGTGATTTAAGTCCGGGGCATTCCTTACCGAAAGGCAGAGAGTGCCCCGGAGGTTTTTATGGCTGATCTTTCCAAGACCAAAAAAGAGGTTGTCCGCACCGCGAAAGCCGGCGATGACCTTGAGCTTTTAAGCGAAATCATTAAAAATGACCCCTGGTTGATGGAAAAGGTCCTAACTAAGATCCGGGTGAACCGCGGATTGGGCGCTGCCGGAGCCTTGGATGCCATGGCCGGTAAAACCGATTCGTCCCCCAAGAAACGAGGGAAATGAGACTTTCGCTTAAATCTTCGATATTCCCCTGTGCCTTGGCTCTCTTAACGCTCTGCGCCTGCCATTCCGTACCCGAAACGACCCGCGTGATCGAAAAAAGCCGCCAGGTGCAGCCCGATTGGGTCGCGCGGGCGACCAGCTTTCAAAGCACCGCAGAAGGCGTCGATTACGTGATGGTGAAGGATAGGGTCCTCGACCTGACCCTCGGCCTCACTCAGACCGAGAGCAGCGTTCTGGTGAATCTTCGTTATCACCTCTACCAGGCGATGCTGGGGCATCTCGATATGTCGCATCTGAGTGCGGCCAGCGCGAAGCGTCTGCACGAGCAGCTGGGTAAGATCCTCGATAAAGAGGTGACGAAGGCGAACGTGCGTGATCTTTACTACGACCGCATTACTATTCCCGACGCGGAGAAAAGTCTTATCCCAGAGTACTATCGCGTCTTCGCCGATGCGGGACTTACAGCCCAGCAACGGGAAGCTCTGCTCAGAGACGTGAACGGTTTCCTGAAGACTGCGGGAAGTTCCGATCTCAGCGCACTCTCCGGCAGCCTCAAAGAAATTTAATCCAAACATTTCGCTGTAAGCCTTTTTGGGTCTGGGTTTTATCGCCTTGCCTTTCAGCGCCTCTCTCTGCACAATACTCCGACGATCGTGCACATAATATGGCGGAGCCCTTCAGGAATCATGTCCGAGCCCAATTCAGCAGCGTCATTCATCGTACCGCTCTGGTGGATTAGGGCTTTTGAAGTGGCCGTTCAATTGCGGGCCCTCGAGACCGATCCGTTTGCGATGAGCGATAACGGAGGCCTTTCTCCGGCGCTGACCGAAGCCGAGCTCAACGCTTTCCTCGTCATCATCCAAAACGGCCAGCAGCAGATCCTCGCGGGGCAGAAGTGGCTCAAGTTCGAGCCGGAGCTCCTGCTCAAGAACCATCCATCGATGGGCCGCACGAAGAGCTTCCTCTTCCTGCGGCTCGCCCAGATCCTCCGCAGCCTGCAGGTCCTCCCGAACGGGCAGACCGATCACAAGGAAACGCTCTTCTTCTTCGAGCGCGAAGAGCGCCGCCGCGATAACGATGGGGCTTACAAGGCGATGTATCGCCTCGGCAACCTTTCGGCGGAACTCATGCTGGGCTATACCGAGCCTTATTCCGAGATCTATCGCCTCGTCGAAGGCAAAGCGCGCGCCCACCGTTATCTCGGGCATCATGAGCCGCTTTCGCTCCGGCCCTCGGTCTGGCTCGATCTTTCGTACCTCGAGCAATACATCTTCCTCCAGCTCCGCAAGGCGAGCCTCTGGGAAGAGAGCAGCTATCGTTGGGACCAGGTCTACGGCCGCGCCTTCGACGAGCTCTTCGCGAACCTGAACCTGCCGCGCGTGCGAAACCGCGACGGCCTCGAGCTCAGCCCGTTCCGGCAGAAGATCCGTTTCCTGAAGCGCGTGGGCCAAAAGCTGATCGATCACGGCGTCATCAAATCCGCGCAGGATATCGATTACCTCGCGATCGACTCCGACGGCGATCCCCTGACCGTGATCTGGCAGCTGCACGAAAGCGAAGCGCAGACCGGCGAACGCCTCACGTTCGAAGCCGACGTCGCGCGTTACTTCCGCGACAACAGCCTCGACCAGGCCTTCAAGAAACTCGGCCCCATCATCCATCCCGCGGGGAAACCCGAGGACATGCAGGCGCTGTGGAAAGAGATCGAAGAGAAGGATAAAGCGGATACCGCCGGGCATATCAAACTCGAGGGCAACCTCCTGCTCTCGCTCGCCGGGCTCTTCTTCGAATGGAATCTCCGCGCGAAGAACAGCGATACGTTCGCGCTCCCGGGCTGGCTCAAGGAAAGCCCCGCGGTCAAGCTCGCGACGGGCCCCGGCAACCTCGGTGAACGCCTCAGTGCGTTCGCGGAGATGATCAAGACGCAGCCCGAGTATCAAAAGGATATCGAGAATCTCCCGCGCGCGAGCCTCGCAGCCCCCATAACGCTGCGGCAGGCGGATGTCCTCGAGCGTCTCGCGATGTCGAGCACCTCGAGCAGCGGCATCGCGCGGACGGTGCTGGCGCAGGCGTCCGCGGCTCGCAAGGAAAGCGGCAAGCAGATGCCGAGCGCGGTTCCCGCGGCAGCCGCCAGCAAACCTGTGGCCGTGCAGAAGGGCCCTGATCCCGAGCTGAGGAAGCAGGCGAGCGAAGAGCTGCAGAAGATGCGCGAGAAGGATCCGAAGCGTTATCAGAACCTCAAGGCGAATTACCTCGAGAACCTCGAG
>JASLCY010000187.1 GCA_030151925.1 Oligoflexus sp. | reverse complement strand
CATAGAATGATCGAGGTTTAGTCCCTTCGGAGGAACTATGAAATTTCATGTCGTTTTGGCAAGTATTCTGCTGTGTGGCTCTGGTTTCGCTTATGCGCAGAGCGAAGATCCCGTCGATAAAAACACCGGCGGAGGTTTTGTCGGCGCCCAAGTCGTGGTCGGCGAAGCCTTTAAGGTCGGCGACAGCTCCCCGGGCACCGCTTTCCTCGTCGGAATCGATGGCGGTTACACGGTCCGTCGCGACACCTGGGGGCGGATCGAATTCGGCCTCGAGCTCGATACGGGTAAGGCTACGTACAAAGATAAAGACAATGATTACAGGGCCGATCTTGACCTCGACCTCGTCGCTATGGTGAAGGCCGGTTACGGTTATAGCCTCGGCAACCATGTTTTCGGCGTACTTCGGGTCGGTGTGGGTGTGGCTCAGGCCTCGCTCGACGCGAAACCGGTCGGAGCCGCTAAAATCGATGGCGGTAAGAGCTCGGGCGTCGCTTCTATGATCGCCTGGGACGCGGTCTTCCCCGCCAATGATGCCTTGGACTTCAACATTGGCGTGAGTTTCCGCATGATTCAGTTCAATTTCGACGACCTGCCCAACGATACGGGATCATTCCAGGTCAACATTCCTGCGGTATACGCGGGAGCTCGGTTGAAACTATAAGAGCTTCAGGTTCGACGGCTTCCCAGACATAGTATTCTGGTCTACCAGGATGACGTATGAGAGGCTGATCGACCTGGGGACGCGTCGGATGCGGGCGTTTTTCTTCGAGCACCGGCCGAAAGCCGAAACGTTCGAAGAGCGCTTGCGCGTGCGTCATATGTTCCGTGGTCTCGAGGTAGAGCCTCTTATATTTCAGTTTTAAAGCCGTTTCGAAGGCCGTCTCCAGCAACTTCAGGCCAAAGCCCTGGTTGCGGAAGTCCGGATCCACCGCCAACTCCCGAATCTCACCGATCCCGTCCCGAGGATCGAGGCCCGCGAAGGGCATGATGCCCACTCCGCCCATAACGCGTTGACTTGCCGTATCAAGAAGCACGAGATAGATCGATCCATCGCGTGTGTAAGAAGCATAGAAATGATCGAGTTTGCGCCGAGTCGTGCCGAGCTCCGCCTCGCTTTCGGGCAAATGGTCGAGAGTCTTACGGATAACGGCTACCGTGCGCGCCTCGGTGGATTTGTCGAGAGGGACAACGACGAAGTTATCGCTCGCATGAAGAGGCCTAGAATCAGAACGCGTTGAGTAAGCCAACATTTCCATATTTATCCTTAGCCGTGAATGCTGGAAGGAGTGTATCAGCTCTGAGCAAGTTGTCAAAAATCTCTTGACTTTAACATTGCTCCCTCGTAGCTTCGACCTTCCTTTGCAAGCTGCTTCAAAGCGGTACCAGTCTTAGGCTGGAGAGCAAAATTCGTCGTTTTTAAGAGGTTGATCATGGCCAGCGTTCGTAAAAATCGCCCGCCCCGCAAAAGAAACAAGAGCGCTCGCTACCGCGCAGCAAAAAAAGCTCGTGTTCTCCGTCGCCGCTCGAAGAGCCCGCACGGTAAACGTGGTGGAATCATCCGTTCTTGATGGGTGATCGATTTTGGAGTTGGCCTGGTGTCCCCAGGCCGTTCCTGCCCCCCCCCCTTGGGTTCATCTTAACGCCCGACGCAAATCCCCAGATTCTCTGCTGCATTCAAGTACATGTCGCTCGCTTCGAGATGACGGTATCCACCTGCTATGCTTTGATACGTAACGGCTTCCAGCTTGTGGCCGCGCATGACCACGACTTTGGAGAACTCTCCGCGTATCGCCATGTCCACGGCCTTGATTCCATAGAGGCTGCCGAGGATGCGGTCGCGCGGACAAGGTTCGCCGCCGCGCTGGATATGGCCCAAGACGGTGACGCGGCTCTCGCTCCTCGTCAGCTCGGAGAGTTTATCCGCCACGACCTGGCCGATGCCGCCGAGGCTCCTCTTGCCGTTCGGCCTGTTCTGATAAACCATCTCGCCGCCGACCTCATGAGCGCCTTCCGCTACGACCACGACGCTGTAGTTGAGGCCTAGGGCGCGCCGCTTTTCGATCTGCTGGACGATAGGCTCATAGGTAAAAGGGATCTCCGGCAGCAGGATCACGTGCGCGCCGCTCGCGATGCCGCTGTGCAGCGCGATGTGCCCCGCGTTCCGGCCCATGACTTCCAGCACCATGATGCGGTCGTGCGATTCCGCGGTCGATTGCAGGCGGATAATGGCCTCGCTCGCGACTTCCACCGCCGTCTCGAATCCGGTGGTGAAGTCCGCCTGGAGCAGGTCGTTATCAATTGTTTTCGGGATGCCGATGATATTGAGGCCCAATTGGATGAACTGGTTCGAGATGCGCTGAGTGCCGTCGCCGCCGATCACGATGATGCAATCGAGCCCGAGGTCCTTATAGGCCTCGACGACGAGCCGGCTCTTGTCGCAATCCTGCGGTTTCTGGCCCGGCTGGAGCTTGAAGGGGTTTCCGGAGTTGCTGGTGCCGAGGATCGTGCCCCCGCGGTTGAGGATGCCCGCGACGTCGCGGAGCCCGAGCGGCCTTGCCTTGTAGGGCCGGGCGAGGAGGCCGTTGAAGCTGTCCTCTATGCCTATCACCTCGTGCCCGAGATTCGCTGAGGCGTAGCGAACGATCGCTCGAATCACACTATTCAGTCCTGGGCAGTCGCCGCCGCCCGTGCTCAGTCCAATTCTCACGCTCTCGCCCTCTACTTGTGGTACACTTTATCTATTATATTCCCGCGTCCTGGCGCCACTCTTTATATTCTTTTGATATTCCGGAGATTGACAGTGACCGATGTCTCATTTCCGCCGAAAATCCTGATTGTAGATTCCGATAAATCGGTAGCGCCCGCCTTGAAAGGCCCACTGGAAAAGCAGGGCATCAAAGTCGACGGCGCCTCGGACATCGGCACCGCCCTCTATATGTTCAACCAGAACATCTACCCCGTGGTCCTCATCGACCTCGCTTTCGAGGAGCTGCCCGGCCTCGTGCTCGTCCAGCGCTGGCGCCAGCACGAGAAACCGGAGAAGGCCGCCTGCGGCTTCATCATGATCTCCGGCAACCGTAACAAGGGCGACGTCGGCGAGGAGAAACTCGTGCAGGAGCTCGAGGACCTCGAGCTCGTCTACAAGCCCATCAATCCCATCAGCATCCTGGCCCTGCTCAAGAAGGCGACGGCCAATCGCCAGAAGCGCCTCCGTTTCGGCGAAGTCGTCGAGCAGACCCAGAAACTCGCGGCGAATCCGAAAACTTTGCAGGAAGCGATCGATTTCGTCAAATCGAATATGAAGGACTTCGGCCTCAAGGGCCAGGACCTCCTGCGCGAGGTCTACGAGATCCAAAAACAATGGCAGCCCGCCCTCGACGTCGTCGACGGCATCCTCAAGACGAAGGCCGACCACCTGAGCTCGCTGAACAACAAGGGCAAGCTGCTCCTCAAGCTCGGCCGCACCGATGAGGCGCTGGCCATCATGGAACAGGCCGATAAGCAGGCGCCGAACAACATCGAACGCATCAACGAGATGGCGATGGCCTATCTCCTCGCGAAGCGGCCCGATCTTTCGGTCGAGAAGATGCGGCAGCTCATCGATTTCCACCCCGACCACCCGGATATGAAATTCGACCTGTTCGCGAAGCTCCAGGAGTTCGGTTACGACGAGCACGCGATCCAGCTCTGCAAGGACACGACCTCGCCGCTCGACGTGGTTCGCCACTACAACAACAAGGGCGTGGCGCTCGCGAAGGCCGGGAACATCGAAGGCGCCATCCTCGAATACGAGCGCGCCCTGAAGTATTTCCCGAAATATAAAGAGAATTTCCGGATCCTCTACAATATCGCGCTCGCCCACCTGACCTACAAGAGCCGCAGCCACTACGAGATCGCGCTCGATTTCGTCAAACGCTGCCTCGAGATGAATCCCAAGTTCGATAAGGCCTTGAAGACCAAGGAGCAGATCGAGGGGCAGCTCAGCAAGACCAACCGGTCAGCCTCCTAGGACTCCGCTCGAAAAACGCTTCGCGGGCCCTGCGGTTCTCGTGTACTGTAAGCACGACGGCCTTTTGCAGAGGAACGCGACATGCCCACCGACACCCTTCAAGACAACCCGGTAGCCAAAGCCCTCAATCAATTCGATCATCTTTGCACGACCTGGGGCGCGGCCTACGGGACGATGGAAAAGCTCGGGCCCTACATGTATAAATGGACCCCGCCCGATTCGGTTACGCCTTCGAAGAAGGGCATCGCCCTCACCCTGCAGGCGATCACGCACGGGAACGAGGTGGGCGGCATACTCGCGCTCGTCGAATGCCTGAAGACGCTCCGCTCGGGCCTCCTGAAGCCCAGCATCACGCTGGCCTTCACGCTGGGCAACCCGGCGGCGGCGCTCGCGGACCGGCGTTTCGTGGAGTCGGACCTCAATCGTGCGTTCGGCGCCAAGGCCGATACCGCTGAAGCGCGGCGCGCGAAGGAGCTGCAGCGCGTCCTCGGCGATACCGATTACCTGCTCGACATCCATCAGACGATAGAGAGCTGCTCGCAGCCCTTCTTCATCTTTCCTTACAGCGCGGCGGGGCTGGCTTTTGCCGGCGCGGCGCATCCCGACGTCTGCGTCGTGACCCATTGGGGGCAATCCTTCTCGCTCGACGGCATGTGCACCGACGAATACGTGAATCACTGCGGCGGCACCGGCATCACGATAGAACTCGGCAAGAAAGGTTTCGACCCCTACCAGACCTCCGTCGGTTTCCAGGCTTGCCTCGGCGCCGTCCGCTATGCGCAGAAGATGCTCCTCGCACAATTTGAATCGGCGATCGCCGGCAATACGCTGTATACTTGGAAGGCTATAGAGCTCTATGAAGAGGGCATGGACCTGAAGGAAGGCCTGTACAACTTCCAGCCCGTGAAGAAGGGCGATGTACTCGGCACCCAGGCGGGCTCCAAACCGCTTCTGGCTCGGGAAAGCGGCTGGTTGCTCTTTCCTAAATACCATAGAGACCCCAAGGCGCCGCGGGCGCGCGAGATCTATCGCATCGCGAAGCGCATCGAGGCCGATCAATTGGGGCAAAGCGGAGTCGTCGGGGTATGATGTATCGTGGTTTTTCGGCTGCTGCCATGGCTTTGGTGTTTATCGGATCGACTTCAAGTCAGGCTCAGCCGAATCCCGACCCGAATCCTCCGCAGCCGCCGGCCGCGGCCGCCAAAGGCAAAGCCAAGGCCGATAAGGAAGCTCCGGCCGCCAAGACCGAAGCGGCGCCGCCGCCCGCCGCTCCGCTGCCCGATTGCCAATCCTATATGATTTCGCCTTTGGAAGGCGGCCTGCTCTATAAGAGCAACAAGTTCTATTTCGTGACCCCCAAACTCGCCGACGACAGGACCCAAGGCACGGAATACCTGATCGAAGTCGACGTCGACAAGGGGCACGCGAAACGCCTGATAGGCCACAAGGGAGGCGTCTCGTCGAGCCTGATCGAGCACGGCTCCACGGTCGAGGCTATCACCATCATGGACTTCAGCGGGACGCGCGCGGATTGCGGCGAGGGCCGGACGAGCGGGACGGCCATCAAATGGCGAGGGGAGCAAGGCGCCTTCCCCTCGTTCCCTAGCGGCGATTACGCTTACGTCCACTCCGATAGCGATGCGCACGTCGCCGATCTCGACAAGTCGGTGATCCAGATCATCGACCCCTCGACGGTGCAGCGCCGGACGGTCGAGAATTTCCCTCCCGGATCGCGTCCGCTCTTTCTGAAGACCGCGCCCCCGATCGCCCTCTTCACGTATAATCCCAAGACCCGCGAGCTTTCGAAATACCTGAACCACAAGAAGACCGCGGACGGCGTCCTGCGCCTCAAGGAAGGCTTGAGGCTCGTGCAGGACGGCGAGAAGTTCGCGGCCGTGCAGATGAAGAACGGCGATAAGACGATACAGATCCTGCCGGTGAAGGATTGGAGCGGCGAGGAAACGCGCCCGCTCGAACTCAATCTCCCGCCGGCTTTCAACGGCGGGCAGGTCGCCGTGCGGCCGAACTTCGCCACGGCGCAGACCGTGGTGTTCGGCAAGGATGATGCGGCCCGCCGCAATCTGCGGCAGGTGCTCCTCTATTCCGGGCGCGAGTTGAACCGCAACTTCAAAGCGCCCGAAGGCTCTTATTTCAGCGCCGTTCGCTTCGTCAAGGACCAGGGCCTGGTGATGCTCGTGAGCGAGTTGAGGCGCGGCGTGGTGCAGGAGCTGTGGATAGTCCACACGCCGGACGATATTCGGAAGATCGAGGTCTTGAAGGAGCGTAGGTTCGGGCGATGATCAGCCGCGCGACCGCATCGCGCGCGCGATCTCGCGGTTGGCGTCCTTGGTTTTGCTGGACTCGCGTTTATCGTGCGATTTCTTGCCGCGGCCGATGGCGATCTCGACCTTGATGCGGCTGCCTTTGAAGTAGATCTTCGTCGGCACTACGCTGAGGCCTTTTTCCTTCACCGCGCGGGCGAGCTTATCGATCTCGTGGGCGTGCAGGAGCAGCTTGCGGTTCCGGCGCTCCTCGTGGTTCATGATGTTGCCGAAGGCGTAGAGGCCGATCTGCGTCTCCATCAGTATCGCTTCGTTGTCGTCGGTGATGTCGACCCAGCCGTCGCCGAGGTTCACGCGGCCGTCTCGAAGGGACTTCACTTCCGTGCCGGTCAACGCGATGCCGGCTTCCCACTTCTCCCCGATTTCGTAGTTGTGGAAGGCCTTCTTATTGCTGCTTATGACTTTGATTCCATTGCCGGCCATACTGTGTTAAAGACTTTCTCTGAAAAAGGGGGCGTAAGTACCCTTTTTCAGGGTAGTAAACATCAAGAGTGATCCTCACTGTAAAGCCAAATGCACAAAAGTCCAGAGCAAATTCAGGAAGAAGATTCGAGTTATAGAGGGCTCGGTGGACCGATATTGCCGGAAAAAGCAGGGCAAAGAGCCGACTTATATCTCGCGAGGCATTTCCCTTTCCTCTCGCGGGCCGCCTGGGTGAAACGCCTGAATAACGGAGAGGTGAGGGTCGACGGTAGCCCGGTCGATCGGGCGTATAAGCTGCGTTTGGGCCAGCAGCTGGCCTTTTACCATCCGCAGACCAAGGAGCCCGAAGTCAACCGGGACATCTATCCGATCTGGCGAATGGGGGCGGTCATGGCCGTCTACAAACCAGCGCCTTTGCCTATGCATGAGAACGGGGCTTACAAGAAGAATACGTTCGCGGAGCTGCTCCGTACCGAACTCGGCAACGAGTGGGCGGCCGTGCATCGCCTCGATCGCGAGACCTCGGGCATCGTCCTGTGCGGCGCGACCTACGAAGTGAGGAAGAAGCTTTCGGCCGCGCTGGCTGAACGTTCGGTGGAGAAGGAATACCTCGCGATCACGCATGGAGAGGCCGCGCACACGGCCTGGACGGAAGACGGGCCCATCGGCGATTTGCCGGGCAGCGAGATTCGCATCAAGAAGTGGGTGGTGCCCGATGGATTGCCGTCCGAAACCCGCTTCGAGCGGGTCGAGGTCAAAGGCGGCCACTCGCTCCTGAGAGCGCGGCCCAAGACCGGCCGCACCAACCAGATTCGCATCCACTCCGCCTACGCCGGCCATCATCTCGTCGGCGATCGCCTCTTTTATCCCGATGAGGAGGTTTTCCTCGACTGGTACGTGAACGGCATCAGCGATCGCATCATCGCCCGCACCGGGCATCTGCGCTGCCTTCTGCACGCTCACGCGATCACCTTCCGCCATCCGGAGGACAATAGGATCCACGAAGTCAGAAGCCCTCTGCCCGACGACATGGACGGATTCTGGCGAAACCTCACCCGATAAGCTCGGTAAGACGGCGTCGCCGCGAGATCCTCGGGCGACGCCGGCCGGCTAGAATTTGTAATAGAAGTTGAGGTAGAGGTAGTCGGACGAGGTCGCGACGAGCAGGTTGCGGCCGCCCACCGGGAATTCATGCTGGTAAGTGACGCTCGCGGGAATCACGTTCTGCAGCGCGAGGCCGTCGTAGCTCAGCGCGTAGCTCGCCGTGTAGCTTTCCGTCTTCTTCTGATAGAGGCCGGCGTTGCTTTGGTATTCGGGGTCGACGCTGTAGCTGTAATAGGCATAGGCGGCCATCGGCTTCAACCAGCGGGTGATGCTGCCCAACGCGTAAGCTACGCGGACATAACCGGTGTGGTAGACGCCTTTCCGTTCGATCTCCTGCGTGTTGCTGTAACCGTCGCCGGCGCCGGGCGTGTTCGGGTCGTCCACCGTAGGATCGGCCGTATTCAATTGAGTCGGATCCAGCATGCTCGAACGCGTGCGTTTCGCTTTGTTGAGCGCGTACTCCATCTGATGGGTATACGAGATCACGAAGGGGCTCAGGCGCAGATCGTACTTGAACAGGATCCCGGTCGCGAGAAATCCGGCTCCTACGGGTCGATAAGCGCCCGCCACGTCCGTGTATTCGCCCGACGGCACGCGCAGCCCCAGGCCTATCGTCGCCACGTTGCGCCCGGTATCCAGGAAGTTGTAGCCGATGCCGAACTGAACGTCGCCGATCCCGGTCTTGCCGTCGGCCGGCTCGACTCCGTGCAGGATCAAGCTCTCCGCCGCGCGATTGAAAGGAACGTTCGCGCCGACCGTCGCGACTTCGCCCGTCGGGAGCTCCACGGGGGTCGCGACCGCAGCGGACATGCCGGCATCGATCTTCGACCGGCAGTCGGCCGCGTTCGAGCAGCGTCCGTTGGCGATCAAAGCCGGCGTCACCGTATCGACGAACTTCTGATACTGATCCTGGTAGGCTTTCGAAGTCTTGAATTTATTCGCATTCAACGCCAGGTTGTTCGAACCCGTGAACGGCGCGATCAGCTGGAAGACCCAACGGTCGGTGATGCCGTACTCCACGAGGAGGCCGTGCCCCGTCGCGTTCAGGCTCGCGCCGACGTCGCTCGATTTCCCGGCGCTGTCGTAGCCCTTCTCGCCGTTGACGCTGCGAAAGATGTATTTCACCCGGATGACGTTCTTCGGCAGCGTCTGCGCTTCACCGACTATGACCTTGTCATAATCCGCCGCGCCCGGACGCGTTTTCAGGACCGCATCACCCGTGCGTTTGAGCTTTTTCTTAGTATTCGAGGTTTTGCCGGCAGGTCTCGAACCGTTAGGCGTTCCTTGCGCCCCATTCGGAGCGCGCGGCGCCGGAGCCTGGGGCGTGGCATCCGCCGGAGCCGGAGCCTCGGGCCTGGCGGCGTTCGGCATGTTATCGCGGGTCGCTGGCGTTTGAACCTGGATCTGCGGATCCACCGTATCGGAGCCGGCCTGGGGCAGAGGCGCCTGCGCATAGGACTGAGAAGCCGCAAAAAGCCAGCTCAGACACAGTAATTTCCGTTGGTAAGAGCGCATACTCTTCCTTCCAGCGATGAAATAAGGCGGATCGCTCTTTCATTATAAATCAGCTCCTTAGGCAGATCTAGAGACCGAGCGGCCTCTGGCCCTGCGGCTTCTCCTGCCTTATCATAAAAAGATGGAACAATCGCGGGAGCTGAACATGCGAAGTAAAACGATTCGGGCGCTCGGGCTCTGGCTGTGCATGGGGACGATCTCCCTCGCCGCATGCTCGAAAAAGAAGTCCAACGAAGGCTTCCCTCCGGCCATCGACGACCTGAACGGCGACGATTTCGAAGACGGCCTCTGGCAGAAGATCCGCACCAACCTCGGGATCGATGCTATCGAAGGCGTGGATCCTTCGGACGTGACGACGAATCTCGGGACTCCTTCGAGCCTTATCTCCGATCCGGAGCAGTTCGAGATCATGACTCTCGCGCAGACCACGGCCGTGGTCGGGAACGCGGAGCAGAGCGTCTGCGCCGAGGTCAAGGCCGCGCTCGTCGTCTTCAATCCCGGGGCCCAGGCCGGCATCACCGGCGGCTATTATCTGAACGGCACGACGCCGACGGTCCTCGCCGCGCCTACCAAAGTTTATTGGATGCAATATAAGCTCATGGGCGACGCGAATTATCGCAGCGCGATACTCTCCGTGCCCACGACTCCTCCCGCGACGGCGCATGCCGCGAACGCCGCGCTCGGCGTGAAGACCGAGGCGTCGGGAACCTACGGTTATCCCGTGCTCATGTACGGCCATGCAGGAGCGGGCGGCCTTGCTTACGAAGAGATCGCCCAGGCTTTCGGCCAGCTCCAGAGCGACTTCATCATCGCCGCCCCGACGTTCCCGGGCGAACCGCTCTGCGGCACCTACGATACAGTCGCCGGCGTGAAAAGCACCACCTGCACCGGCACGAATATGCTCGCCGCGGCGACCGGCGCCTTTGCGCCCTATGAGAATGATTCCGTCGATCTCGTGGGTCTCCATGATTGCGTAAAAAATCTGGCCGCGGGCGCGGCGAAAGCCGTGGTCGACGCGAGCGGGGCCAGCCAGGGCACGGAAGACATCAAAGCGAAGGTAGTGAAGATCAACGCCACGGCCGCGACGGCCGTCGCAGCCGCGGATGCTCCCGTCTCCATCATGACGGGAATGGGGCGCGGAGCGGGAGCTGCGGGTTTAGCCCTCGCCCGTGCCGGCGCTTTGAACTCCGTGCTGTTCTCGACCAATACCGATGATGCGACCAAGGAAGCGCAGACGACCTTGACTCAAAAAGGCGCTAAACCCGATCTCTACAGCTGCTCGCTCCTGTTCGCCCCTGAAGCCTCTTTCACCTCCGGCGCGAACAAGGTCCTCCTCGATTACTGGGCGAAGGAGGCCTCGGGCATCCTCACTTCCGAGGAAGAGGCGGCTGCGGAGCTCATCCCTGGGTTCGCGGCGATTCACGCCAAGATCAAAGGCATTCGCGAGAACGCGGCCCTTGATATCGATACCAAAGCCACGCAGATCGCCGAATACGTGAAGGCCATCGACCTCTCGATGCATCTGCCCCTGCTCCACGGCGGCCTGCAGAACTTCGGCAAGCAGTTCACCGCGAAGCTGCAGGCGGCAGCCGATGCGACGGCTTCGGCAAAAACCGCGGCGGCGGCGCAGGGCGCGCTCCTCGACCTGCATGGCGAGAAAGATCAGATCGCCGATATCTCCAACTCGGCTTTTTTCGCGAGCGTCGGCGAGCAGGTCAGCGCGAGCCTTAAGGTGGATGGAAAGATTCCGGGCGTGAATTGGCTCGCGCTCCAGGTGACTCCGCCCGATTCCAGCCTCGATCCCGAGACCGGGGAGCTCTTGCCGGGCGACTACGGGCATGTGTCCAACGCGAGTTTCTTGAACGGGACGACCATCGATCAGGGGATCCCGTCGAATATCGATACCGCGAGTTTCCTCGGTAAGACGCCGGCCGCCACGACTTTGCTCTGGTTCACGTCGCAGTGCTTGCCGGCGATGACGGCGGACGCGGCGCCCTGATCAGAGGCTCTGCTGATTATTCCAGGCCTGCATTGCGGCCCAATGCAGGTCTTTGAACGTCCAGGCCGACTGCTGCACGATCTCCTCCGACGTGAGATTCTCCACTCCCGAAAGCAAGCTGAACATCTGCTTCATATTCGCCTCGCCCTGATGCTTGTTGAGCATCATCGCGAGATAGAGGCTCTGCCTGTATGCGACCTGGGCCTCGCGCGTCGCCATGCCCATGAAGGGCTGCTCGAACTTATCGAGCGGGAAGAACTTCTGGGTCGTTGCCACGAACTCGTAGTGGTCGCAGATGTTGTCGCATTCGGCGAGCTGCGCGAAGCCTTCCTGAAACCAGGTCGGAAGATTGCGGCGTCCGACCATCTCAGCGAGCAGGGCGTGCGTGACCTCATGCCGTATCGTTCGTTCGAGAGCCTCCGACCATTGGCCTTCCGCGCCGAGCGGCAGCTGGATCTGACCGTCGTAGATGCCTGCGGCCCATTCGGGGCTATGCGTGATATCGCCGAACATCTCCCGCGTATGGAAATAGACTTCGATCGTCTGGCTCGGATAATCGACGCCGAAAGCGAGATTGAGTTTGGTCGCCGTGCGCTGCAGGGCGGCGACCACCCTTTCGACGAAATCGGGACCGACGTTCGGCGGATAGTGGACGCGGAAATAACCGCTCTCCATCTGCTGCTGGCTCAGGCTCTCCGATTGTTTGGCCGCCAGCGACTTCTTGAGCGGCTCGAGATCGAAGCCGGGGTCGTTCGATTGGTTCAGGGCGTCCATGCGCGCGGTGATGTCCATCGCCTCATCGTAGAGGCCTTCCGCTTCCTTCACCTTGATCAGGAGGCCGAGGCCCTCCTTGTCGCCGGGAGCGTTCTTCGTATATTGAGTGACGAGGTTATCGGCTTCGACGAGATCATGGCCCATGAGCTTGCAGTAGCCGCTCGCCTTCAGCGCCAGATCCGGCATCTTGCTCGCCGGGATCTCGCCAAGGATATCGAGCGCCTTCGCGCAATTCTGCTTGTCGAGGTAAGTCCAGGCGAGCGCCGTCTTCACGATATAACGCTGGCGGTCCAGCCAGAGCAGGTATTCGCCCGCCGCCTTGTTCCGCGCATTCGCCTGGATCTCGCCCTCTATCAGCTTCAGGGCCTCCGCATAATCGCGGCTCGCGAAAAGCCTGCGGATCTCCGTTTCCCGGGTGACCGGCGCATCGGGCTGATGCGCGGGAAGCACGGCGTCTTCCGGTTTCAGCTCGACGATAGTCGGGAGCTTCGGTGGCGTTAAGCGCGGTGGAACCGGCTCCCGCCGCACGCCAGGACCGATGAAGAGCAGGAGCGCGTAGAGGAGCCAGGTGGATTTAGGCAAGGAGTTTCCCTTGTTTTTGCAGGGATTGGAGGTCGGTGAAGCCGCCGACGAATTTGCCGTCGATGAAGATCATGGGGACGGTGCGGTAATTGCCGTTTTCCTGCGAGAGCTTCATGCGGAGCTCGGGTTTATCGTCGAGCCCTATTTCCTCGTAAGGAATCCCGGCCGTCTGGAGCAGTTTCTTAGCTGCTGTGCAGTAGCCACAATTGCTTCCTGTGTAAACTTTGACATCTGGCATAGCAATATTTCTCCGTTTGAAGTAGGGAAGTGTCGTTCTCTTGTTCCGTTCTTTCGCGCGAAATCCGTGGATTTCGCTTCTCCTAGAGGGAATTGTAATGAGCCCTGATACTCTCCGCAAGGATTTGACCGACATCATTTCGCGCGCGCTGCTGACAGCCGGGAGCGATCCGACTTTTCAATTTCTGGGCGAAAACCCCGAAGCTCGTCTCCTGTCCGTCGAACCAGGTCAGAGAGCCTGGGTCATAACTATAGCTTCGGACAACCTGGCTCTAGAGCAAAAAATCCTTTTAGAACAATACCTTATTAAGTCGATCCCCGCCGGCCTCGCGGACGTTACGGTCTACTACAAGCGCCTCAAATCGCTGGGCGACCGCATCCAGAACCCAGTGACTGCGGATTCCACCAAGGCGACGACCAAGGCCTTCGGCGTCAATCAGAAGATCCGTCCCATCCCAGGCGTGAAACGCATCATCGCCGTTTCGTCAGGCAAGGGCGGCGTCGGCAAATCAACTGTTTCTGTCAATTTGGCGGTTGGCCTGGCTTCGCAAGGACGCCGGGTCGG
>JASLCY010000182.1 GCA_030151925.1 Oligoflexus sp. | reverse complement strand
TGCAAGGAACCCGATGAGAGGACCGTTGCGCAGTAGGCGTCGGTGTAGTTCGCCGCCAGGCACTTCGAGGGACGATCGGCCGAGGTATTCATACTGCGGTAGACGCAGCAGGCCTTGCCCTGGTCGGAGGTGCTGAGGGTCGAGAACTGAGGAGAATCTTCGATCTGCTTGTTCAGAGCGCTGGCGAGACCGGTCGTCAAACTCTTCTTCAAGGCTTCGTTCTGGGCGCTGGCGGCGCCGGAGGCGGTGTTGATGGCAGAGATCTTCGCGTTCAGGTCGTCGATCGATTTCTGCACTGAATCCGTCACGCTCTTGGGAATGCCGGGGATCGAAGAAAGCGCCGTCGAAGCGGTTTCAAGGTCGCTGAAGACCGCGTTCAGCATCGAGCCGTCCGCGAGCGTGCCCTGCGGGAAGATCGCGTTCAACGCTTCGTTCAGCTTCTCGATGGTGGAGATGAACTGGCTCGCGTTGGCCGCGGTAATCTGCTCCGTGGGAATCGCGGCCTGGAGGTTGGGGATACCGTCGCCGTCGGAATCGTAGAGGATGACCGAATAGAAGGTGATCGCCTCACCGAGGTGCGCGAGGGCCCAGGCGAAGTTCAACTTGCCTTTGTTGGAGCTCGCATGAAGGTTCGCGCTACAGGTGTGGCGCGTGTCCTTGTCGTTATCAGGATTCGCTGAAGGTAGACCGAGAGGGCAAAGGGTCTGGATCGCCTGGGTCAGGTAGGTGATCGCCGTGCTATGGCTGGCCCTGGCGTCTGCAGCGGACTTCGGCAAGTAGATCGGCAGTTGCTGGGTGCCGATCGTGGTTCTCGTGCCCATCTCGCTGTAATCGTCGTCCGTGAGGTTCATCACCGAACGGAAGACGTTGAAGTTGTCGGTGGTGGTGTCGCCGGTCTTGACCGTCGTCGAAGTCCCCGACTGCGACTCTTCGTTCGCGATGATCAATTTCTTCGAGATGTTGAAACCGTCCAGGCCGGCCTTGCTCAAGTACACGTAGCCTTTGAGTATGGTCGGGTCTTCGCTATCGGGGCTGATGGCGAGAGCCTGGTTGGTCAGCTCGAGAGCCTTATCGAAGTTGCCCTGGTCGTACTCGTGCTGCGCGCGCTCCTGCAGGTTGTCGAAGGCGTCTTTATCCTTCTGGCTCGCGAGCATCTGATTGAGGTTGAATTTTCCGCACCCGCTCGTCAGGGTCGCAAGAAGGCCAAGGGTTATCGCTAATTTCTGCATGAAAGCTCCTGTTCAGTCGGCGAAAAAGATGATTTTCTCATTACCGTCGGTCACGTGGTACTTGTCGCGCAGGACTTTGCGCGCATAATCGGGCGAGCCTTTGATCTTGCGGATCTCCTCGCTCAGATCTTCGTTGCTGGCCTTGAGCTTATCGACAGTCGCTTCGAGGATGTCGCGGCTTTTCTTGAGTTTAAAATAATCATAGATCGAAGTTTCGCCGCGCATGGTGCCGATGAAAAGCACGATGGCCGCGAGGCAGTAGACGAGCCTTACACCCATGGGATCCTCAGGATGGAAAGAAGTGATTATCTCGAGTTTATCATAGGTTCCTAAGGGCGGGGAGGCTGTTCCAAAAGTCTTGGGCCTTGGGTCCCGCGCCGTGCGAGAGACCCAAAGCCCATGATTTGGCTTAAGAAAAGGGCGGGATTTGCGCCTTAGTCAGCCGACCCTCTCAGCTGCAGTTGGCTGGGGCGGATCTTCCGGTAGCCGAAGTCGCGAAAGTTGACGACGGCTTTCCGCGACCCGAGGTGGATATCGAAGCCCTGGACGGTCCCCTTCCCATAGGTCGGGTGGTAGACCCTGGAGCCCTCTTCGATCTCGCCGTCTTCGACGTCGTCGTAGACGTAGGTCATCTGCTTGGGCGCGTCCTCGGGATAGATCCCCTCCTGGGCTTTCATGGAGAAGTCCATGTGCTCGGTCGGGATCTCTTTCAGGAAACGAGAGGGAGGATGGGCCATCTCGTTGTTGAAGTTGCGGCGGCGCTTCGCGAGCGTCATGCTCAGCTTCGATTTCGCGCGCGTGATGCCCACATAGAGGAGACGGCGCTCTTCTTCGATCGCGAGGGGATCTTCCACGCTGTTCCTATGCGGAAGGAGGCCGTCCTCGACGCCCGCGATGAAAACACGGGGGAATTCGAGGCCTTTCGCCATGTGCAGCGTCATCATCGAGACGCCTTTCGCGTCCTTGCCCTGCGCGTCCTCGCGAACGAGCGAGACGGTCTCGATCCACTGGGCGAGCGTCGCCCCGGGATTCCTTTGCTCGAATTCGATGATGCCGGCCGCGAGCTCCTGGATGTTGTCCATCTTATCCGCATATTGATCGGGATACTTCTTCTTCAGGTAAGCGGGGTATTCCAAGGCCTCGAGCAGGGTCTTGACCGCCTCGTTCACCGGGTTGCTCAGGACGTCCTCTTGCAGCGCATGGAGCAGGTCCATGAGGTACTTGAGTTTCGGCGAAGCCTTCTGCGCAGGGTCGGCGAGCATCGCCTCCGCGCCTTTCCAGAGCGAGAGGCCCTGTGCCTGCGCATAGACCTGGAGGCCTTCGAAGGCCTTCTCTCCCAGCCCGCGCGTCGGGACGTTATAGATCCTGAGGAACGACACGTCGTCCGCGGGATTCGCCAGGAGCCTCAGATAGGCCAGCAGATCCTTGATCTCAAGGCGTTCGTAGAATTCGAGGGAGCCGTATATCGTATAAGGGATGCGGCGCCTCAGGAGCGCTTCCTCGAGCGAACGCGACTGGCTGTTCGTGCGGTAGAAGATCGCCACGTCCTCGTAGGAGAAACGCGTGCGCTCTTTCCAGATCGATTCGGCGATCCAGTAGGCCTCCATTTCCCCGTCGGATTCGAGATGGACCTCGATCAGATCGCCTGCCGGGGCGTTGGTGAAGAGGGTCTTGACCGCGCGCTTCTTGTTGTTCGCGACGAGCTTGCTCGCCGCTGAGACGATGTTCCCCGTGCAGCGATAGTTCTCCTCGAGCGCGATGCGCTTCGCGCCGGGATAGGTGCGATCGAAATCGATGATGTTCGAAGGCGTGGCGCCGCGCCAGCTATAGATGGACTGGTCGTCGTCGCCCACCACCATGAGGTTCTTGTGCGCTGAGCTGAGGTGTTGGATGATCTCGAACTGCGTGCGGTTCGTATCCTGGAACTCATCCACCATGATGTATTGGAAGCGCCGGCCGAGGATGTTCCGCACCTTTTCGTTCTTGCGCAGCAGGAGCAGGACGTTCATCAGCAGGTCGTTGAAGTCCATGGCGTTCGATTGCGCGAGGAATTCCTGATATTTGCGATAGATCTCCACGCCGCCGGTCGGCACGAACGAAGGGTTGTGCGTGGCGTAATCCTCGATCTCGCTGACGAAGACGCCTATCGTCTTCACGAAATGGAGGAAGCTCTTCATCTCGTTCACCAGGGCGACGATCTCGCCCTTGATGGTCGTCTGTTTGATGATGTGCTTCAGGGCTCGGGAGACGTCCTGGTCGTCGTAAATCGTAAAATTCGACTCGTAGCCGAGTTCGCCGGCGAACTCGCGGAGCCACCTCGCGCTCGCCGAGTGGAAGGTCGTGATCGTCGAACGCCGCGACTCCGGGCAGAGCGCGAGCGAACGGTGCCGCATCTCTTCGGCCGCTTTGTTGGTGAAGGTTACGGCGAGGATTTCCCAGGGCAGGACCCCGGTCTCGATAAGATAGGCGATGCGGGTCGTGATGATGCGGGTCTTCCCGCTGCCCGCCCCTGCAAAAACAACGAGAGGCCCATCCCTGTGAAGGACGGCCTCGCGCTGGACACTGTTGAGATTCTTCAGCAAATCACTCAAAAAGAGCCTCTTTCTTCTCCGCTCTTATTCCACGGTCACCGACTTCGCGAGGTTACGCGGCTGATCGACGTCCGTACCGCGTTTCACCGCGATATGATACGCGAGGAACTGCACAGGAACGGTAGATAGGATTGTTTGGAAAACGGGGTTCTTCACCTGCGGGCAGGGGATGACCTGCGCACAAACGTCTTTCAGACGTTGATCCTTATCATCACCTATACCATAGACTTGGCCTTCACGCGCGCAGACTTCTTCGATATTGGAGAGAGTCTTCTCGTGATAGTGGTCCTTAGGGGTGATGGCGACGATAGGGATGTTCTTGTCCACGAGGGCGATAGGGCCGTGCTTCAGCTCGCCGGCCGCATAACCTTCGGCGTGGATATAGGAAATCTCCTTCAGCTTCAGCGCGCCTTCATAGGCGATGATAGAGCTCATGCCGCGGCCGATGTAGAGGAAGTTCGGGTAATTATAGAGCTTGCCCGCGAGGTCCACGAGGTGCTCTTCGGCATTGAGGGCCTGGTCGAGATAAGGAGGCAGGGCCTTCAGGTCCTGGATGATCTCGGTGATCTCGGAGTCTGCGATGCGGCCGAGCTTTTGCGCGGCGCCCAGGGCCCAGAGATAAGCGCAGAGGATCTGCGACGTGAAAGCCTTGGTGGAAGCCACGCCGATCTCAGGACCCGCCTTCATGAGGATAGACGAGTCGCTCTCCCGATGGATGCTCGAATAGGCCACGTTGCAGATGCTGAAGATCTGCGCGCCCTTCTCCTTCGCGTGCTTCACGCAAGCGAGCGTGTCGGCGGTCTCGCCCGATTGCGAGATCGCGATGAGGAGGGCTTCGCCGTTCTTATGGAGATAAGGCTCGCGGTAGCGGAATTCGCTCGCGAGCTCGACGTTCACGGCGACGTCGAGCAGCGGCTCGAGGAAGTACTTCGCCACCATGCCCGCATAGTACGCGGTGCCGCAGGCCACGATGTGGATCGTGCGCAGCTTCTTGAAGTCGATCTTGTCGAGGCCGAGAGCCTCGTGGTCGAGCTTGTTGTCCTTGACGAAGGCTTGGGTGGTAGCCGAGACCACGCGCGGCTGCTCGTGGATCTCCTTGAGCATGTAGTGGCGGAAGCCTTGTTTATCCGCGCTGCCGGGCGTCCACTGGATGAGCGTGGTTTTGATCGGCAGCTCAGCGCCCTTCCTATCCCAGAGCTTGAGGCCGCTCGGGCTGACCTCGGCGATCTCGCCGTCCTGGAGGAACACGGCCTTCTGCGTGAAGTTCACGAAGGTCGTCACATCGCTGCCGAAGAAGGTCTCGCCCTTGCCGAGACCGACGACGAGCGGCGAGCCTTGTTTCGCGACGTAGATCTTATCCGGGACCTTGTCGACGATGAAGGCAAGCGAGAAGGCGCCTTCAAGGCGTTTGATGACGTTCTTGAGGGCTTCGATGGGGCGAGGCTCCGACTTGATCTCCTGCGAGACGAGGTGGGCCACGACCTCGGTATCGGTTTCCGAACGGAAGCGTACGCCCTTGGAAAGCAGTTCTTCCTTGAGCTCTTTATAGTTCTCGATGATGCCGTTGTGGATCAAAGCGATGTGCTCGGACTCATGCGGGTGCGCGTTTTCGCGAGTCGGCAGGCCGTGAGTCGCCCAACGTGTATGCCCGATACCGACATGGGCTTCTTGCGGAAGGCGCGCTATCGCTGGTTTGAGGTTGTCGAGTTTCCCCGATTCCTTGATCGTCGCGATCTCGCCTTTGTCGAGGACAGCGATGCCGGCGGAGTCGTAGCCACGGTATTCCAATTTCTTAAGTCCGTCGAAGACGATGCCAAGGCACGGACGAGGGCCGGTATAACCAACGATTCCACACATATAAGCGCTTGTTCCTTCTTGTTATGAGAAGCCGCGGACGGTGCCCGCGGGGATGCGAGTGCCATCAGGGATCATTACATCTTTCAAGGCGACATGGCTACCGATCTCGCAGTTTGCTCCGATTTTCGTCTTGCCTATCAAACTCGCGTGCGGACCGATCACGGTATCGGCCCCTATCGTAACATCAGCTTCGATGTAAGTGGAAGGCGCCATTAGGAAAGTCACGCCGTCCGCCATCCAGCGGCGACGGATCTTCTGCAGGAGGCGACCTTCGAGTTGTGAAAGCTGATGGCGATCGTTGACGCCGTCGAACGAATGGTAATCGTCGGTCGCCCAAACATCGGCGGGGACGCCGCGCTCCAGGCTCAGGGCGAAGCAGTCGGTGAGGTAGTATTCGCGCTGGGCATTGCTTTGCGTGAGGGAGCCGAGGAGCGAGAAGAGGTGGTCCTTCTCGGCGAAGATCACTCCCGAGTTGCAGAGCTGAATCTTCTTCTCGGCTTCGCTCGCGTCCTTCTCCTCGACGATGCGAAGGAGCTGGTTATCGGCCTTGCAGATAAGGCGGCCGTAGCCCTTGGGTTCGGGATGGTTCATGCCGAGGACCGCGAGTCTCGAGCCCTTCTGCAGCGACGACTTCACGAAGGCCGCGATCACCTCGGCGTCCATGGCCGGAGTATCGCCCGCGCAGATCAGGATGTACTTGCTGTCGATCGGTTCGCCGGCGAGGAGGCTGCCGCTCGCAAAGCTAGGCGGTTTGACGCCTTTGAAGCCGAAGCCTCCGCAAGCCACGGCTTCGCCGGTTCCGAGGCGATCGCGCTGGAGAGTGAAGGTCAGAGGTCCAAAACTACGGAGATAATTTTGAAGTAGTTCGACTTCGCCGCCGACTACGATGCACTTGTCCTGAATGCCGGCCTTGGATAGCGTATGCATCACATGTCCGAGCATCGGCACGCCGCATAAGGGATGCAAAACCTTGGGTAATTGGCTTTTCATACGGGTACCTTTACCAGCGGCAAGAACCAGGGCAGCCACAGTATCATTTTGACTCGGCATCGCTTATCCTCAATGATCAATCCAAGTATATTGTTATATGATTTCTGGAGGCTCTTGACGAGAGACAGGACGAACCTAATCTTAAGGCTGCTCTCACGTGATCCGTGCTATGAATACTAGCTTATCGGTAGAAAGCCTGATAAAACGGCGTGGATTGAATTTGAGCTTACTCACCAGCGGAGTGTAGAATGTCCGTGTCTTTGCACGCAGTGAACTTTAAGGAAAAGCTCGACGGGAGCTGGCAAGCTCTCCATGAGCCCTCGGGTCGCAGCACGCACGGCCTTACACGGGAAGAGGCCGAAGTCGCGATGCGCGATCTGCTCGGCATGGACCAGGCGGGCGATTTCGGGGTGCCCCTGACCTCGCCGCAGTTCGAAGGCGTCGCGCACGATATCGCGACCCATCTGGAAGGCCCGGTCTCGCAGATGCTCGCTTTGCATTCGGGTTATGCCCGTCTCGAAGCCTACCAGGACGGGATCGCGACCGTTCGCCTCGGCGGCGGCTGCGAGGGTTGCCCATCCTCCCGCATTACGCTGATGAACGGCGTGAAGCGGGACTTGCAGGATACATTCGGGGAAGAGACGGTGCTCGACGTCTTCCCCGTGCTAGATTGATGAATGAAGACGAGAAGACGATACATCAACACTTAAGCCAGGTAGTCAGGACGCGTTATGGGTTTGTTCGGAAATGTGAAAGAGTATTTTGATGGCCGTAAATCGAACCGCATTCAAAGGGCTTCGAAGCTCGTGACCAATGCGAAGGCGATCAAAGACGATCGTTGGGCGGCCATCGAGTTCCTCGCTAACGTAGACAACGCCGAAGAAGCGATCCCCGCGCTCCTCCCCCGCTTCGAATACAGCCTCGAGCACGGCATCAACGATACCCGCGAGAAAGAGCTCGCGATGAAGGGCATCCGGAAATACGGCAATACCGCGATCCCTTACATCAAGGATTGGCTGAAGACGACGACTCGCATCGCTTGGCCCATCAAGATCCTCTACGAGCTCGGCCAGGACCAGGTCGTGGTGGATTGCCTCAAGAACGCCCTGAACTACGGTGAAGTCGCGTTTAGCCAGAGCGATGTGGATAAGAACTACGATATCCTCTGCTATCTCCGCGACTATCAATTGCCGGAGGAGATCGATCAGATCTCGCACTTCCTCAAGGATCACGACGAGCGCGTGCGTTATGCGGCGGCCGAAGTGCTGATCGCGCAGAAGACCGACGCCGTCAAAGAAAAGCTCGCTCCGTTCCTGCTCGACGATTCGTCTGAGAACCGCCGTATCCGTGGTGCGGTGGCTCAACTCTTCATCGATCGCGATTGGAAGGTCGAGAACCCTGCGCAGTTCGCAGGCGGGCAGGTTACCGAGCAGATTCGCGTGAAGCCGGACGGCCGTTTGATTCATGCTTGAATAAGAACGTTTGGAAAATGGATAAAAGCAGGCTTTGTAACGAGCCTGCTTTTTTTATGCTCGATTAACAGACCTAGCCGCAGATTTAGGCTGGTAAAATTACTTACATATTTTTACCTAATAAATTAACCCTGATTCAGATATTGGCGTTAATGCTCATCCAATTACCCATTTTAAGATTTTGAAATCACTGAAAAAAGCAGATGCTTGCCGAAAATGACGCGAATCCGCCGAAATTATCATTATTCGGTCGATGTAGAGGTCTATTGAGCAATGTTCATATGACATATTCTAACAATAGACCTTACATTGGGAGATCTCACCATGACCCTTATCCAAGATCTTAAAAAGCGTATCCAAAACTATCGCGATTACGTTCGGACTCAAGACCCTTTCAATCTATCTGTACTCGACGGCTCTGCGACCGCAGAAAGTATCTCGGATTTCCTGGTGAATATCCATTATCTCGTCAATCGCACGCCAGTGCATCTGAAGCTAGCCTCGCATGTCTCGCAAAAAAATCCCGATCTTCATGCATTCTATGAAAATAAGATTCCGGAAGAGCAAGGCCACGATCAATGGGCGCTCGATGACCTGCAAAAGGTATCGAAGAAATTATCCGACAAAACCTTTCATCCCGCCGTCACCGATGAGATGAAGGAGTTCGTGAAGCATATCGAGAACACGATCCGCCGCGATCCTTATCTTTATCTGCCTTATATTTTCTTTGCCGAGTATTTTACGGTGATTTATGGCCCTGAGTTTAACCGGGGGATTTTAAAGTGCGGCCACGAGCAGAATTCGATGACGGTTATCACGAATCACGCTGAGCTCGATAAAGAGCATGTTTCGGAGTGGGAGCAGGCGATCCTCGATCTAGTCGACGAGAAAATCTACAAGGACCAATATCTAAACGTAGTCGATAAGACGATTGCGTTGCACAAGAAATTCTTCCTCTCGTTGGCTCCGCGCAGTGCGGTGCGCGTCGCGAAAAGCTCTTGAGAGCGCTGCCTATGTATAAACTCAAAGACCCTCTCCCCAGGGCTGAGTGGACGATCGAGACGCCCTTCCATGAGAGCGTTACTATCGGTGGCCTCACCTTGAATCTTCTCGGGATGACTGCAAGCCATCCTGACTTTGGAGCTATCCAAGCAAGCTCAGTGACGCGCGATAGCGAGTCGCATACGGCTGAATTCGAACTCATTGAGCGTCTTACGATCCTTATCCAGATGCACGATCAACCCGACATCTTCCCAGGGAAGACGACGGAACTCTACAGGCCGGCGCGTTCGAATGGAATCGCACTGCATAAGACATGGGATAAGGCCTGTGAGCGGGCTGCCATGGAACTTGTCGAACGACACGCGCTCCTCGAGAGCTGGCTAGGTCGACGGAAACCAGAACGAATCAAGTCTCCAGTGTCGTTCGCACCGGCCCTTATGGACCTTTATACGTGCGAGGCTTATCAATTTGGTGAAGTAAAAGTATCATTCGCCGCGCAGACTATGAAGGTCGTCATGGTCGTTCTCTGGCCGAAAAAGCCTGAAGCGCCTCTCGTCTTTGGGTTCGGCACGGGGTATGAGCTCACGGCTGCACAGCGTAAGGCCGAAAGCGAGAGTCTGCAAAGGCTAGGCTTTCTCTGGGGAGAGGATATTCCTACGGAACTGCCTACATATGAAGCCTCGCAGTACTATCACTCGGAATTTTATCTCTACCCCCCCAATCACCAGATTCTCAGAGGTTGGCTTGACGGCGTGAATTCGAGCGAAACGAAGCCCGGGCCGCAGGTCGATTTCCTCAAGGTGGAATTCCTGGATATTACGACCCGGGACTCCGCGCCCTTCGTGGTGGCTAAAGCCACCGCAAAGGAGGCCCTGCCGCTTTACTTCGGCCGCTACCTCGAGGGTCCGTTTGCCTCGCTCCGTGAAACCGCCAGGGAAGTTCATCCGATACCCTGAAATTTCAGTCCAAAAAGAGAAAAGGGGCCTACTCAAGGCCCCTTTTGTTACATTGCAGACAAAGAAGAAGGGGCCCTAAAGGCCCCCGTGTCTTAGAATGTCATTGCGGCAAATTTCTTTTTCATTTTGCATCCCCCTTGTTAGTTGAATCCCCATCTGACAAGGTATTTATCGGTTGCCTTGCCAGTGTATTTGAATACTTAATCGGAGTTCTTAAGCGAGGACTTGAGGGGGATTTAATGTTCGTTGCGATTTTTATCTGATGAAATTTAACTTCCCAATTTGACTGTTGTTGCTGTAAATCACATTTTTTTTCTAACGTTCAGTGTAGAATTTTTAGAAATGAAAAACACGACGACCCTGGATAAAAGGGTAGGGTCTTAGCATTTTTTCTGATATGACTGGGTCGTTCACTTCATTTTTAAAGGCTGTTTTGTGACCCTACCGACCCGCTTACTGAAATTTACCCGAGTTAAAGCTTGCGCCTGGCTCTTGGCTTTGGTTTTTCTTGTAGCGCTTACGTCTGGCTCGCCTTCTTTCTCGCAGACAGAGACAGTACGACCGGCAGTGGTTAATCTTACTGACGTTGGGTCTTATCATTTCAAAAGTCAGTTCGAATACGCCGTTGATACCAAAGGTAAGCTTTCGGCGGCTGATGTGCTCGCCACTCATTTGCCATTCACACTTGGGAACGAGGGAGACCTCAATCAAGATCATACGAATTCGGTGTATTGGCTACGATTGAGAGTGCATAACCAAAGTTCAAGCGATCAGTGGGCTATTGCAACAAATTACCCAACAATTGATATTCAAGTTTATGACATTACGGGCGATAAAACACGCAAACCGGAATTACAGAGTGAGACGGAACTACGGACGCCCTCAGCCTTTCTAAGGATTGGGAAAGACGAAACAAGAGACTATCTCGTCCGTATCAGCTCGCAGGACGTCGTAAACCTCGAAGTGCAAATCCTTGAGCAGAATAAACTCGTCAAAAAAGACCTGGATGAGAACTTTTTTCTCGCCTTGATGCTTGGTACCTGCGTGGCTATGTTCGGCTACAACCTCTTCTTGTACTTCACACTGCGTGAGCCAGTGTATTTCTACTATCTTTTATTCGTCGCTACCAATGTTTATATAAACCAGGTTGCCATCAATTTCCCAGCGGGTATCACCCATATCGCAGGATTCGATGTGTATTCGGTAGGCAACGCTTGGAGCTGCATGGCGCCGCTGACAGCGTTCCTCTTCGTCCGCAGCTTCATGAATTCGCCAGTAGCCTATCCTCGTCTCGACAAGTTATTCAAATTTTACATTGGCGGCTTGATTCTCTTCTTCGTTGCCGAGTTGTTTCCAGGTA
>JASLCY010000170.1 GCA_030151925.1 Oligoflexus sp. | reverse complement strand
CTCCTGGCGATGAGGCGTCAAAAAAGAAAAAGCAGAGACCACGGAATTGTTCCGGAAGTTTTGCTTTGGAAACCGCGCCACTTTAGGGGTACTGGTAGTTCATCAAGCCTTGTAACTCGCCTGGTTTCGTCGTAAGAGCATAACCTGATTATTATTTTTGCTCGACGAAAGGCATCGTATGGCACACCGCCGTCTGAACTTAGTTCTCACTCTGCCCCTCGCGCTCGCGCTGGGCTGCGCTCATGATCACGCCAAGGACCAATCGCAGACCGCCGCCGCAGCTTTCCCCACGAACATCGTGCCGCGCGCGGACTTCAATCGTCTCGCCGCCGAGCTGAAGCTGCCGCTCTTCTGGGTCGAAGATAAAAATAGCGATAAAGCAGTCGACCCGGATGAAGTCGCCGGTTACTGGGGCCTTCCGGAAAGCTCTACGGTCGCGTGGACCAAAGACGGCGCTTTCACGCCCGCCTTCGCGGAAGCCTATGCGAAGATCGTGAAGGCCGCGCAGGCGCCGGTTCCGGCCGCGAACACGCGGGAAGAAAAACGCCGCGCCGCGGTCCGCGAAGAACTTCGCCAGGGTCGCCCGACGCTCGTCCAGGCTGATTTCACCAAGCTGGGCGACGAAGACAAGGCGATCGTCCGCCACGTATTCGAGGCCGCGATAGCGATCGAGAGGATCTATGCGAAGCAGAAGGGCGTCAGCGAGCTGAAGAACCAGATCGCGGCCGACGACACCGCGAGCCAGATGCTCTTCTTCCGCAACCAATCGCCCTGGTGCGTTGCGCCCAAGACCGAGCACGATCCCGATTGCAATGCGATCCCGACGTTTCCGAAGCCGATCTCCGGCATGTATCCCGCCGATCTCCAAGCCAAGGATCCGAAGTTCTGCGCGACCCTTCAAAAACGCCCGGACGCCGACGCCCTGCTCTCGCCGTTCGTGGTCGTGAGCCAGGATAAGGACGGCAAGCTCGCGCCGGTGCCTTATTCCACCGCGTTCAAGGCCGATATGGAAGAGGTTTCGAAAGCCCTCAAGGCCGCGGCCGACGCGATCAAGAGCCCCGACGAGCAGGCGCTGAGGGCTTATCTCCTCGCGGCCGCGCAGGCCTTCCTCGACAACAACTGGCTGCCGGCGGACGAAGCCTGGGCGAAGATGAACACCCAGAATTCGAAATGGTATCTCCGGGTCGGCCCGGACGAGACCTACGCCGATCCCTGTTCGCGGAAAGCGGGTTTCCACGTTTCGTTCGCGCGCATCAACACCGCTTCCCTCGCCTGGCAGAAGAAGCTCGATCCGCTGAAGAACGATATGGAGAAGGCCTATGCGGACGTCGCGGGCAAACCTTACAAGGTGAAGCCGGTCTCGTTCCACCTGCCCGACTTCATCGATATCGTCCTGAACGCCGGCGACGACAGGGCTCCTACCGGAGCGACCATCGGCCAGAGCCTGCCGAACTGGGGACCGGTCGCGAACGAGGGCCGCGGCCGCACGGTGGCCATGACCAATTTCTACAAGGATGCCGACAGCCGCAGCGATTCGAATAAGCTCGCGCAGTCGCTGTTCTGCTCCGAGACCATGAAAGACTATGCGGAGAACGACGAGGCCCTGCTGCTCGACACCTTGCTGCACGAAGCCTCGCATAACCTCGGTCCCTCGCACGAATACAAAGTCAACGGCAAGACCGACGATCAGATCTTCGGCGGACCGACCGCCGCGATGCTCGAGGAGCTCAAGGCGGAAACCGGCGCGCTGTTCTTCTCGGATTGGCTCCTCGATCGGCAGATGCTCGATAAAACCCTGGTGGAACAGTCCTATCGCTCGTGGGCGACCTGGGCCTTCGGCCAGATTTCGAACGGCATGTATGATGCGCAGGGCAAATCGAAGCCTTATAGCCAGCTCTCGGCCATCCAGCTCGGTTATCTGCTGAAGGAGAAGGCGGTGAGCTGGAATCCGGCGGCCGTCGCGGCGAACGGCCAGGACAAAGGTTGCATCAATATCGATCCGGCGAAGTTCAAGGCGGCCGTTCCCGGCCTCGCCAAGACCGTCGTCGGCATCAAGGCCCGCGGCGATAAAAAACTCGCGGCGAAGCTCATCAAGGATTACGTTGATTCCAAATCGGCGAAGGCCTTGCACGGCGTCATCACGGAACGTTGGCTGAGAGCTCCCAAAGCGAGCTTCGTCTACAGCGTTAAACTCTAAAAAGCGGAAAGCTCTGACCCCCGAGTCCTGGCGGATGAGGTGGTCAGAGCTTTTTTGCGCTTACGCTCGATGTTCTCTAGGTTCGAATCCGGCTCAGTTACCGCTGTCGTTGCACTGGTTCGCGGTAAAGATAGCCCAGCTGGCTTCCGTCATCTTATGAGCGACGCCATCGGTATCGCAAGGGGCCGAGCTGGTGGTCATGCTCACCTCCAGGCGGTCTCCCTTCATGAAGTTCAGCGTCGCCGCATTCGTCGTGCGTGGATTCACGATGCTTTGGCTCACGAGCTGATCGCCGCGATAGATATCGATCTCGATCGTTTTCTCGCACGAGCTGGCCGAGAAGACGGTCGCCGGGATCGATTGATCGACGTTCGAGATGATGTGGGAGGCCGAGACGTCGAAGCCGCCGGTGAAACACAGGACCGCATCGTTGTAGTCATGGTCGGACTGGGGGCCTTGCATGTCCTCGAAGTTCACGCCGACCTTCGTCGCCGCTACGAAGACTTCGTTGCCGCCGCCCGAGGAGCTGCTTCCGCCGCCTGTGGAGCTTCCGTCGGTGCCGTCGCCGCCGCTCGGTGCGTCGGTGCCGTCGCCGGTCGCTCCCGGTTCATTGGAACCCGCGATGTTCGCTCCGGGCTCGGTGGCGACAGCGTTGGCTTCCGTGGAAGGGTCGCTCACGCCCCCCGTCCCGGCCGTCGAATTCGCTGAAGGGACCGCTGCTCCCCCAGAGGATGCGCTTTTAAAGTTAGTCTGATCCCCGCACGCCGTGATGAGTGTTAAAGGAAGAAGTAAACCGATAGCAAAGAATCTCATGGCAGGGTTCCTTTCTCTAAGTGAACCTAAAAATGCTATCGGCGGTCCTCCCCAGGAAAATAACCGGCCTTGAAAGAACATGGCAACCGATTGAAAACACTAGAATGTTTATGGGCTTTTTATGGGGAATTAAAGTCCCCAAGGTCGAAAAGGGGAGGGAAATAAAAAAAATCAGGTTAAGATGAATTCCATCTCAAGGAAAAACCAGCTTTTGACGAATATATTTTCGAATCTGACAAGGGCTCGGATCAGTCTCCCAAGTTTCCAATGATTCCGCTGTTTACGAGGTCACTATGCGTAAGTTCCTGGCTTTAACCCTGCTCATGCTGCCGGTGGCGTGCAAAACCACCAATCCACCCGCGAGCGGCCGTACATCGTTCGCCGCGCATGCGTTTCTCGTGCCGAACGTGGAAGACGAGAATGGAGGGACGGAAGACGGGGAGCACGCTTACGCGCTGGCCGACAATACGATGAACTGCGACTCCGATTCGCAATCGATCCGCTGCGTGCGGTTCCTGCAGAACGATGACAAGTCGGTGACCGTGGCTTATCCCAAGGGCCATCCTCAGGCCGGGCAGAAGATCACGCTGAAGATCGCGGGCATCGAATCGCCCGATATGAACGCGCGCAACTCCTGCGAACGCGAGGCCGCGGCGAAGACCAAGGATCGCATCACCAACCTGATGGAAACCGCCAAACGCATCGACCTCCTCAAGGTGAAGTCGACCGCCGCCAACAAAGAAGGCCAGGTGCTGGTCGACGGCCGTTCCCTGGCGACCCTCTTGCAGAATGAAAGCCTCGTTAGGCCCTACGGCACCCAGGAAAAAAATTGGTGCCAGCAGTAGTCACTCTTTCGTTTCGTAACGGGCGTGGAGCTGATCGATCTTGGTCTTCGTCTCGTCGAGGCGGAGCCGCATGAGGCGGATCAGCTCATAACCCCTCTCCACCTGATTCACCATACGGTCGAGATCGAGGTCGGGGCTTTGGATCGCCCGCACGATGCCTTCCACTTCCTCCAGCATCTTTTGATAGTTCAGGGACTCTTGCATCATGTCTCTCCCGTGTAGGGGGCTGATTGAAAATCTTTGACCGTGAGGGTCGCCAGGCCGTCCGTCAGGCGAGCCTTAAGCTCTTGGCCGGCCTTGAGCCCGGCTCCGCTCTTCACGAGGCCCTGCTCGTTGAAAAGCTGCGTCCAGCCCTGTTGCATCCAGGGCTGCGGGTCTTTTTGTTTTAAAGCGGCTTCCAGTCGCAACAGCCCTTGTTCGGCCTGCTGCAGGCTGAGTTGGATCGAACGCTCCAGCTCACGCCCCAGGTCGGCGGCCCGGGACTCGACGCGTTCGACCTGCAGCGTCGCGCGATTGTGCAGCCCGTCGCGGAATTGATCGAGTCGACCCGTCTCGCGCTGGAGCTTCAGAGTAAGGCCCTGCTGGAGCCCGGCCTTATAATGCTCAAAGCGGCTGTTTTCCCGCTGTATCTTCAGCGCCAGGCCCTGCTGAAGGCTGGTCTGCAATTGATCGAGCCTAGCGCCGAGGCCGAGCACCCGCCGCTGCCAGTTCAATTCGAGCGAAGCTTCCGTCTGGTCGAGGCTGCGGCTTTGCCCGCTCAAGGCGGCGAGAGCCTCCGAACGCATGCGCTCCATCAGTTGCAGCAGCTGCGCATCAAAGAGCTTCACGCGATCGCCGAGGCTCTTATCGAGTCCGAGCGCCAGGGCATCGAGCCGCTCGCGCGTTCGTTGAAAGGTCGCGATGATAAAGTCCGCGGCCGCGGTCGGCGTCTTCTCACGCTGAAAACAAATCTCTTCGGCGACGCAGACGTCTTCGTGGTGACCGATCGCCGCGACGATAGGAATCTTAGCAGCGGCGATCGCATAGGCGATCTCGGGGCTATCGAACCAACGCAGGTCGGCGGCGCTGCCGCCCCCGCGGGTGATGACGATAAGGTCGCAACCTTTCGCCTGCAAGGCGTTGAGGCCCGAGACGACGTCTTTCAGGGTGCTCTCGCCCTGCATCTGCGAAGGATAGAACAGGACCTCGCCCGGGAAACCATAGACTCGCAATTGATCGAGGAAGTCTGATTTCGCCCGCGAATCCTCCGCGCTGATCAAACCCACCAGGAAAGGGAAGGGGCTGACGCGCAGCTGTTTGTTCGCGCGGTCGAGGCCTTTGACCCGCAGCTCCTTGAGCAGCTTCTCCCGGGCCAGCGCGAGCGAGCCCTTGGTGAAGTTGGGATCGATGCTCTGGATATGCAGGCTGAGCTGGCCCCGATCTTTGAAGAGCGTGAGGTCGCAGAGCACCCGCACGCGGAAGCCGTCCTGCAGGATCTCCTTCAGGGTCGGGCCGAATTTGCGTTCGAGATCGCGGAATTGGCTGTTCCACAGCGTGGCGTTGATCGTCACGGTCGCGGATTGCGAGGCGCCTTCCTTGGAGTCCGCGAGCTGGAAGTAAACGCCGCTCGCATGGAAACGAATATTCTGGATCTCGCCGATCACCCATACGCTGCGCGGAAAGCTCTGCGCGATAGCGAGCTGCGCCTGCCGCATGAGTTCGGCGATCGTAAAACCGTCGGCTTGCGGAGCGGTGTTTGCCTTTGCTTCATCCGCACCGCCACGAACCGCGTTTGCATCGCCGCCGCCCATGGCCGCTCGCACGCCTGCACCGCTCGCTGCACCGCCTGCACCCGCGCCGCCGCCGTTCATGCTCGCGTCGCTCGCGGCACCGCCGCGCATGCTGTCACCGAGCAAGCCCGCCTCCGACACCTTCGTCTCTTTAATCAACCCGCCGCCGACGCTTTTGCAAAGTTCGCCGACCTTCTGCATGTTCACGGGCGTATTCGGCACGAGCCAGCTTTTGTCGGCCGCGTTATAAGAAGCGCCGAGCGAACGCATGACCTCGCGATAAGGGTAGGTCTTACCCTTGACGAGGATCGATGTTTCTTGGACCAGATAGTATACGGACATGAAAAACCTATTAAAGGTTAAGCCAAGATCTATAGGTATTTCATGAGGTAAGGTAGCATGTAAAAAACTTAGCTCCTATCGGATTGTACTTTAGGAACGTCTCTGATGTTTCATTTGCTCTTCGATGAATAATCAGCGGACTGGTTGGCTGGGCTATTTGAATTTTTCTTTGCCTCCTTCACCAATTTGGCTGCCTCTGGGTACAGGCTGTCACACATGGTCCCGGCGTGGCAATTCATGTAATCCTTGATCGATTTTTGTGCCTCGAAATTC
>JASLCY010000159.1 GCA_030151925.1 Oligoflexus sp. | reverse complement strand
ATCGAGTTCGCGGCTGAGGCGCTGGCCGAACTTGCAGAAGCCCTTCTCGTCCTTGTCCACGCGCAGGTCGAGCAGGAGGTCGAGCGCCTTGGGGAATTCGGGAGCGTGGCTCGGGATCGCTTCGAGGAAACGCATCGCCAGCGCCTCGTCCTCGGCCTGCAAAGCCGCGGAGCCGAGCACGAGGGCCAAAGCATTCTCCGATTTGTGGACGATGCCGCCGAACTGCTTCTGGGCCGCCCGGATCTCGTTCTCGAAGCGTTTGAACCAGCGATAGGCCTGATCGTTCTGCCCTCGGTCCACCATCGACCAGCAGCAGTACCAGCGTTCGGCCGGGGCGAGCTTGAGCACGAGGTCCTTGCGGAACAGGAATTGGTCGAGGAAATCGAAGCGCTTCGCCTGCCAGAGCTTGGTCAGGGCGTGGACGCGCGTCTCCGCGTCCATCGCCGGATAGAAGTCCACTCCGCTGCGGCCCAGGCTGATATAGACCTCCTCGAGTTCCTGCGCGCTGCCGTAGAGCAGGGCGAGCTCGACGAGCCGGCCCGCGGTTTCGGGGCGCGGATAGAGCTCGAAGATCTTCCAGGCTTCGGCCTTGAAAGCGGCGAAGCTCTGCGAACTCTCCACCTTCGCGCGGAGGGCGAGCTCGGCTTCCACCGGATCGATGCGTTCGACCGTGGGGTAATGCGCGGTAGCCTCGCGCGGAGCGGGTTTAGGCTGCGCGGTGATCTTCGGTTGGACCGGTTCGGGCGTCGGCAGGGTCTGGACTTTGACCTCGGTGGCATCGAAGGCCGCCCCGAACACCTTATGCTTGATTTTCTCCAGGGTTGCGGAGGAGAGCCTCAGGGACTCGGCGATGCGGAGGAGCCGGATGCCTTCCTCTTTTGGCGAACGAGTATTCGCAGAAATCTCGCGACGTTTCCGTTCTTCTTCCATGCCTTCCCCCTGTAATTTGACTGTCTCAGTATTTTAACACAGTCATAAAATCCATGTTGAGGGGAAGTCGGGAACAAATTTCTTTATTTAAAAAGCTTTAAATGCGTCAGTAAGTCCACATGTCCCTTGACCTTTTTACCCCAATTCGCTATGCCTCCACGAGTAACAAAAGAGTGGTTCTCTGGTAGGATTTGCGCATGATCCAACTGCTTGCACTTGATCTAGACGGTAGCATCGTTGATTTCCTCGAACGGGAATCACGCGAAGCCGAATGCGTAATCCACACCGCGAGCAGCCACTACGAGCTCGTCGTGAAATGCCAGGAGAATCGTTACGACGCGATCTTCATCGATCTCGACCACCCCCGGGCCGGCCGCCTCGATGAGCTCGACCAGCTCAAGGTCCTCACCCCCTCCGTGAAATGCTACGTGCTCAGCTCGTTCCCCAACTGGGAGCAGGCCGTGCTCGCGCTCAAGAACGGCGCCGAGGACTACCTGGCCAAGCCCATGCAATGCGACCGCTTTCATGCGCTTTTCCAGCAATTGAACAAAAAGCCGACCTTCAGCAAGAGGCCGGAGGATTCCAAGCTCGACTTCCAGAAGTCCAAACGCATCATCGGCCGCTCGCTCGCGATCCATCGCGTGTACGAGCTGATCCAGCGCCTCGCGCGAGTCGACACCTCGGTGTTGATCCGCGGCGAGAGCGGCACGGGCAAGGAGCTCGTCGCCCAGGCCCTGCACTATAATTCAGGCCGTCGCGCGGGACCTTTCGTGGCGGTGAACTGCGGCGCGATCCCCGAGAACCTGATCGAAAGCGAGCTCTTCGGCTACGAGAAGGGCACGTTCACCGGCGCGGATAAAAAGAAGCTCGGCAAATTCCAGTTCGCCCACGGCGGGACCATCTTCCTCGACGAGCTCGGCGACGTCTCGCAGCAGACCCAGGTGAAGCTGCTGCGCGTTCTGCAGGAGCGCAAGATCACTCCGGTCGGCAGCAACCACGACGTGCCTATCGACGTCCGCATCATCTCGGCGACCAACAAGCCGCTCGAGAAGATGATGCAGGAAGGCAAGTTCCGCACCGACCTCTATTACCGTTTGAACGTGATGCCGATCAACCTCCCGCCGCTCCGCGAGCGCCGCGAGGATATCGAGGACATCTCGGCTTTCATGATCGAGAAGTTCAACCGCCTGCACGACAGGAGCATCAAGAGCATCCATCCCGATGCCCTGGAAGTCCTGAAAGCCTATGATTGGCCGGGCAACATCCGCGAACTCGAAAACGTGATCGAACACGCCTTCATCATCGAGGGCTCCGACGAGATCCATCTCGAATCCCTGCCGGTCCACGTTCATACGGGCAACGTAGGGCTCGGCCGCACCGCTTCCTACAGCGACCAGGACGAGGCGCACGAGCATGAGGAAGCTGAGGCGTCCGAGTCGGAAACGGCGGAAGAGCTGCCTAACCTGCAGGAAGAACTGAAGAATTTCGAGGCCTCGATGGCCTCCTCGGGCAACTCGCTCAAATACCCCGAGCTCAAGGAGCAGTTTGAGAAGGAATTCATCAAACGCGCGCTCAAGACTTTCAACGGCCGCATCAATCAAACGGCCGAGCAAACGCAGATGACCAAGGTCACGCTGCTCAGGAAGCTCGAAAAGTACAATATCAATCCCAAGGAATTCCAGCACTGAGCGCATGCATCGCGTGAGGGATTCGCGGCCGCCCGCAGGGGCTTTGCCGCGCTTTCATACGCCGCCCGCAGGGGCTTTGCCGCGCTTTCATGCGCCTCCAGCGAGCCTTCTCGCCCATGCCTTCACACGTCGCCTCCAAGGACTCCCCTGCAAAATTCACCCGCAGCCGTCGCCCAGGTCCTCTCGAGCAGAGGATGGCCCCGGCGATTCACGCGCACATTCCTCTCTCGCCCCGCATAGCGTCTGAGGAATTCCCCTATCCTCTCCCGATTCCCCTCGCCGCAATCCGTCACCAGGCAAGCTTCCGCATCGCCGGCCAGCAGACGATGCGCGACGCCGTGCTCCGTGGCGAGTATCGGCAAACCCATCGCCGCCGCCTCGGTGATCGCGAGGCCATAACCTTCCGCCAGCGCCGGAAACAACGCGACATCCATATTCACGGAGAGCTTGAGCTGCTGCGGCAGGCCTTGGGCCCCAAAGAGCGTAACCGTATCATCCCATCCCCAGCCCTCGAACGCCTCGACCAAACGCTCCGCGTAACTCTCGTCGGTCGCCAGGGAATCCTGGTATTCAGGATCCGCGGCCGGCTCCCCGAAGATATACCAATGGAACTCCAGACCTTCGGCAGCCAAGGCCTTCAGGCACCGGGCGGCCTCGAGCAGGCCTTTGCGCGGAACGAGGTGGGCCACCGTTATGATGCGCAGCAAATCATGCTCGCGCGGCTGCGCCTGCATCATCCGCAGCCGGGTATCGTGCCCCGGTTCGACCGTCACGACGCGGGCCCCCAGCTGCAGCGCCTCGATCGCCCGAGCGATCTCAAGGCTCTTCGCGATCACCATGCGCGCGCGGCTCAAGGCCTCGCGCCAGGGCTCGAGATCCCGCGGCAACTCCTGCACGAGCAGCCCGGCCGGGGAAAGCTCCCCGCCCAACCGCTCTCTCATCTCGGGGACCGCGAGCCACGCGCTATCATAAACGCGGAGGCCGTCCGTTTCCGCGTCAATCTCATCGGGCTCAATCACGACCCGAACGATCTCTCCGCCGCTCGCCGCCGCCATCTCCCGAATATAGTTCACCCGTCCGCTGAAGACTTGATCCAGTCTGGGTTCCACGATAGAGATCATAACACCTCCATTTTTTCATGCTGCGCCAACTCGCGTTCTGCTATGATTTGTCAAAACGAGGGAGTCAAGGTGCAGACGACAATTTCCACTTACCGCATCATAGGCATCGACCCGGGTTCGCAGATTACCGGCTTCGGCATTCTCGAAATACCGAGCGGCATCGTCAACATCAAGAAGATCCGCCTCGTCGCTGCCGGCGTTTTGAAGTCGCAGCCCAAGCTCCCCCATCACGATCGTTCCGGTTACCTCCACGAGGCGATGTTTCAACTCACCGAAAAATACGGGCCCGAATGGTGCGCGATCGAAAAGGCCTTTACCGGCATCAATCCGAACTCCGCCCTCCGCCTCGGCGAAACGCGCGGCGCCCTCATCGCGGCGGTGCGTCGCCACAAGATACAGGTGGCGGAAATCACGCCGACTCAGGTGAAGAAGACTATCACCGGCCAAGGTCACGCCAGCAAAGATCAGGTCGCGGCGGCCATCAAATATCTCCTCGGTTTTGACCGCGGAGAACTCCCCCACGATGCGACTGATGCGATTGCAATTGCCCTGTCGCATGCATTATCCTTGGGTACTTACACGGCCAGTGGGGTGCCACATGACAGTAGAGCGACAGTATCCTAATACGCGAATGAGACGCATAAGAGCGCACGATTTCAGTCGGCGCCTGGTGCGAGAGAATACTCTGAGCCCCGCGGATTTCATCCTCCCCGTGTTTATCCATGAAGCGAGCGACCAGGCGGTTGATATCGCTTCGATGCCCGGCATCCAACGCCTGACGATCGATCTCCTGCTTCGCCAGGCGGAGCGTTGCGTGGCGCTGGGAATTCCCGCGATCGTCCTCTTCCCCGCGATAGAGCCGTCCAAGAAGTCCCTGCATGCCGAGGAAGCCTATAATCCGAACGGCCTCGTCCCGCGCGCGATCCGGGCTCTGAAACAGCGTTTCCCCGACCTCGGCGTGATCACCGACGTCGCTCTCGATCCTTATACGACCCACGGGCAGGACGGTGTGATCGACGATGCGGGTTACATCCTCAACGACGAGACCGTCGCGATCCTCATCAAACAAGCGCTGGCCCATGCCGAGGCGGGCGCCGACATTGTCTCGCCTTCCGATATGATGGACGGCCGCATCGGTGCGATCCGCCAGGCGCTCGACCGCACGAATCTCCCGCTGACGCAGATCCTCGCTTATTCCGCAAAATACGCGTCCTACTTCTACGGCCCCTTCCGCGACGCGGTGGGTTCGGCCGGGGCCTTGGGCAAGAGTTCGAAGGAGACCTATCAGATGGATCCGGCGAACGGCAACGAAGCCCTGCATGAAGTGGCGATGGACATCCGCGAAGGCGCGGACATGGTGATGGTGAAGCCAGGCCTGCCTTACCTCGACATCGTCTACCGCGTGAAGCAGCAGTTCGGGATGCCGACCTTCGTCTATCAGGTGAGCGGCGAGTATTCGATGATCAAGGGCGCGGGCATGAACGGCTGGATCAACTATAAGGCCTGCGTGCTCGAATCCCTGACCGCCTTCAAACGCGCGGGCGCCGATGGCATCCTCACTTACTTCGCTATCGAAGCAGCAGAATGGCTGCGAGGTTGATATGAAATTTTCCGAGCTGGTCGCGCTGCGTTATCTCCACGCCAGTCGCGAGAACCGCTTCTTCTCGTGGATCACCTTCCTCAGCATGTTCGGCCTCGCCATCGGCGTGGCCGCCCTGATCGTCGTCCTGTCGGTGATCAACGGCTTCGAGTTCGAGCTGCGCAACCGCTTCCTGCAAGCCAATGCCCATATCATGGCCTATCGTTATCCGGCCGGCATGGTGAACCCCGAGAAATGGGGCCAGCTCATCACCAAGGACAAGGATCTCGCCGACGAGATCGAAGGCGTCTCGCCCTTCATCCACTACGAGACGATGGCGAAGCACGAGAACACGATGCAGGGCGTCCTGATCCGCGGCATCGACCCGCGGCAGAGGGAGAAGTTCCAGAGCATCGCCTCGCTGATCAACCCGCCGCACGCGCTGGACCTGATTCAAAAGGAGATCGACGATAAAAAAGCGCGCAAGCCGGATCCCGAGCTGCCCGCGATCATCGTGGGGTCGGGGCTCATGGAGACCCTGCAGGTGAAGCTCGGCGACACGATCCACCTGATCGCGCCCTCCGAAGACCGTTTCTCCGACATGAAGCGCTTCCAGATCGTCGGCTCCTACAACTCGGGCCTCAAACACTACGACAATCGCCTCGTGATCATGAGCCTCTCCACGGCCCAGACCTTCTTCAATATGGGCGACACGGTCACGGGACTCGAGATCGGGCTCAAGGACGCCGACCGCAGCCCCGAGGTCGCGCGTAAGATGGAGAGCAAATACGAGCTCTCCTTCCGCGAATGGCAGTCCTACAACCGCCCCCTCTTCGAAGCGATGGAACGCGAGCGTTTCGTGATCGCGCTGATCGTGGCGATGGTGGTGATCGTCGCCGGCTTCAACATCCTCACGACGGTCTTCGTCTCGGTGAGCCAGCGGCAGAGGGATATCTCCATCCTCAAGGCCCTGGGCGCGACCAACCGCCAGATCATGCGGCTCTTCCTCATCCAAAGCACCTGCATCGGCGTCATCGGCAGCCTCGTCGGGATCGTGCTCGCCGGCGCGATCTCGCTCGTACTCGAGAAATACCCGTTCATCGACCTGCCGGAGCCTTATTTCCTCAAGAGCCTGCCGGTGCATTACAGCCCGCTCGTCTACGGCATCGTCTGCCTCTCGGCTATCGGCGTCTGCTGGTTCGCGGGCCTCTATCCCGCTATCATCGCCTCGCGCGTGGTACCGACCGAAGGCATCGCCGGCAACGCGGGTGCGGCCTGACCATGAGCATCTCCCGGCTGATCGCCTTTAGGTACCTGCATGCGAGTCGCGAGAACCGCTACTTCTCCTGGATCACGATCCTCTCCATCCTCGGCATGAGCATCGGCGTGGCCGCGCTCATCGTCGTGCTCTCGGTCTTCAACGGCTTCGAATACGAGGTCAGGAGCCGCCTGCTCGCTTCGAACGCGCATATCGTGGCTTCGGTTTATCCCGCCGGGCTCGTGGCTCCGGACAAGTGGATGAAGTACCTGCAGAAAGACAAGGACTTCGGCCGGCAGATCCTCGGGCTCTCGCCCTTCATCCAGACCGAGACGATGGCGAAGAACGAGCGCGCGATGCAGGGCGTGATGGTGCGCGGCATCGATCCGCGGCAGCTGGAGGCCGTGCAGAGTTCGAGGAACCTCGTCTCCCCTCCTTCGGCCCTCGATCAGATCCAGGAGGAAGTCGACAGGACGCGCGACGGCGCGGAGATCGAGCTGCCGCGCATCATCGTCGGCGAAGGCCTCGCCGAGCGCCTCGGCGCCAAGCCCGGCACCACCCTCCATCTTATCGATCCGACGAGCCAGGGCCTCACCACCACCAGGGAATTCAAGGTGATCGGCCTCTATCGTTCCGGCCTCAAGCAATACGACGATCGTTTGATCGTCATGAGCCTGCCCGCGGCGCAGAAGCTCACGGGCATGGGCAAGAAGGTCACGGGCCTCGCCATCGCCCTCAAGGACGCCGAGCAGAGCCCGATGATCGCGGCGCGCATCCAATCCAAGTACTCGCAGCTCTCCGTACGCGAATGGCAAAGCATGAACAGGTATTTCTTCGAGATGATGCATTCGGAGAGGACGCGCGTCGGCCTCATCGTGGGCCTCGTCGCCATCGTCGCCGGCTTCAACATCCTCACCACCGTGTTCGTCTCGGTCAACCAAAGGCAGAAGGATATTTCCATCCTCAAGGCCCTCGGCGCCCGCAACCGCCAGATCATGCGGATCTTCCTCCTGCAGTCGTCCCTGATCGGTTTCCTGGGCAGCGCTATCGGTG
>JASLCY010000123.1 GCA_030151925.1 Oligoflexus sp. | reverse complement strand
GGCGTGTTTTTCTCGCTGCAAGCCGCTCCCAAGGCCGTGAGGAGCGCGATAAGACCCAGACACGAATGAAATTTCATCCCGATGACTCCTGTTTTTGCTAGAATAGGCGAGTCTAAGCGACGAACCAAAACTTTTCCTGGAGAAAGCACATGAAAGCTCCTCGTTCCCTCGTCCTCTTCGCGGCCCTCATCGCCCTGAACGCTTGCGCGACGGGATCAGGCGGCGGTGAAGGCGGCAAAAGCAGTGCGGACGAAGGTGGTCGCAAAGAGATCGTCGGCCTCGAAGAGATGTCCATAGAGTACATAGAGACCCTCTGGGGCAAACCGGACTCCGTGACGCCGACCGCTACCGGCAAGACCGTCCGCTTCAAGAATATCCGCGCCGAGGACGAGGATCCGATCAACGACAAGGTCGTGGTCAAGTATTGCGATGTCCGCCTCGACGTCAACGCGAAACAACTCGTTCAAAGTTGGCAGTATGAAACCTGCCGACCTAAATGACAAAAATGCTCTTTTTTGTTGAATAATACTAAAGTGACAGAAAACCCTCAGATACCTGAAGATCTATTCAGTTTTACGAATAGAGCTAACGGCTTTGTCTTCCTTGAACAATTTATGAGAAGGATTGTTCGAGAGACTCCAACAGGAGAAGGGTTTCTTATGAAGCAGACATTTATGAAAGGTCTCGTAACGGCCACTTTTGCAGTCGCTTTTGGCTGCGGCGCGCCTCACGCGGACAACAGCGCGGTGAAAATCACCAACGGCAAAACCCTGACGGACGCGGATTATCCTTCTGTCGTCCTTCTATACGATGCCAGCGCCGGCGCGTTGTGTAGCGGTACCTTCATCAACTCCACCACGGTTATCTCCGCGGCCCACTGTACCGAAAGCGGCAAGGTCGCGAGCGATGGAACGGTTTCGGGCGCGTCCCTTTCTATTATCAAAGTCCAAAACCTCGCGGCCGGTCAGGCGAGCCTCGTGGCGACCGCGACCAAGCTGGTGCGCAACCCGCTCTGGGACAAGAACGGCAAGAACGTTAACAAGTACGACTTGAGCCTTATCACCTTCCCTGAAGGAACCGCGGAAGCCGTCAGCCAGATCGCGACCGTCGAACCCTCGGCAGGCGATAAGCTGACCATCGTCGGTTACGGCCTCAACCAGTCGACCAACCTGCAAGACGGTTCATCGGCAGCCGTGAAGCGCATCGGCACCAACACCATCAAGGACGTGAGCGAAGGCTTCATCGAATTCACCGGCGCGAACAAGACGACTTCGGCTGACGGCACCAACGCTTCGGCCAGCGCGGGCGACTCGGGCGGACCTCTCTTCGTGAACGGCAAGGTCGCGGGCGTAACGTCCGGCGGCGGCGCCGGCGGCATCTTCAGCTCGTCTTCGGAAAGCCTCTACATCGACCTCAACTCGCCTGAATCCCAAGCGTTCCTCAAGGCTCACCTGGGAACGATCGCGAGCGGCGATTCGTCTTCGGACAACAACGGTTCCGTCGACAACGGTTCGAACGGCAGCAGCTCGAACAACGGTTCGAACGATAGCGACTGCTCGTGGCCTTTCTGCTCCTGATTATCCTGTGACTTCATAATCGACGTAGCCTTCTCCCGACCTGGGGGAAGGCTTTTTTCGTTGGAGGCGGGCCGCGGCCGCTAGGGCAAAGACTCGAAAACGCTTTAGGGATAAGGGCTTGGGTCGAAAGGGCTTCGATTCCCGTTTGCACGTGGGTTTCGCACCGAATACGGTCGAAGGCAGAGGACTTGCCACGGAGCCCTTATGCAACAGCCCCTCGCTTACCTTCATAACATACGCACCGCCCCTGCGCCCTTTACCGTCAAACAAAGAGACGGGATAGCCTGGCTCAAACGCGCCGTGCAGCGTGGTGACCTCGGCGCCGAAGAGAAACGCGCTCTCCAACTCTACGAGCGGCTCGAGAGGAGCGAGATGATCGCGTCCCGCCATACGGTGCTCGCGGATTATGGGAAGGATGACTGGCGGGCGATGGAGCTTTATAAACCCTGGACGAGGGCGCGCGGCGGCGAGACGGAGTGGTTCGCCCCGCCCCTGGACGAGCGGATGAAGGTGTTCGGCGAGGCCGCGCAGGAGCTGGCGCGCGAGCTGTTCCAAGCGGAGGAGCCGGCGCCCGAGCAGATCGTCGAGGTCTCCTGCACCGGCTACGTCGCGCCTTATTCCGCGCAGCGCCTGGTGCTCGAGAGAGGCTGGGAGAAGCGGACCAAGCTGCTGAAGATCGGGCATATGGGATGTTATGCGGCGCTGCCCGCCCTTTATCTCGCGGCGCGCATGGTGCACGGGGAAGAGACGCAGGCCTCGGTTTTGAATATCGAGCTTTGCACGCTGCACCTCGATCCGATCGCGACCGAAGCGGAGCAGATCGTGACGAATATCCTCTTCGCGGACGGCGCGTCGCGCATGGACGTGCGAAGCGAGAGGCAGGCGGGCGACTTCGCTCTGCTGGCCCATAGCGAGGAGATCCTGCGGGATACCGCCGATTCCATGTCCTGGGGACTGCGGGATTCACGCTTCCATATGACTTTGAGCCGCAAAGTGGTGACCGAGCTCGGGCACGTGATCAAAGTCGCGGCCGAGGAGTTCCTGCTGCGCAGAGGGCTTGGTTTGAGCGACGTCAAAGCCTTCGCGATCCATCCGGGCGGCCCGCGCATCATCGAAACCGTGCAAACGGAGCTGGGCGCTTCGGAAGCGAGCGTCGCGGCGAGTAAAGCCGTCCTGCGGGATCACGGGAACATGTCCTCGGCGACCCTGCCGCATATCTGGCAGAAACTGATGGCCGACGACGCTATCCGCAGCGGCGATATCATCCTGTCGATGGCGTTCGGCCCGGGCCTGACGCTGATCATGAACCTGATGCGAAGGGTTTGACGATGGCGGCCCTCGCGATTGGATTGGCCCTGCTTCAAGGCCTCATGATGCTCTTCGACGAGTTCGTCTTTCATCATCGCCGCGGCTTGCCGCGCTTCGAACGCTGGGGGCACGTCGTCGACACGAGCCTCTTCGCGCTGCCTCTCATGATCGCGGCCTACAGCGCTCCGACTCCAGCCGCGGTCTGGTGGTTCGC
>JASLCY010000116.1 GCA_030151925.1 Oligoflexus sp. | reverse complement strand
AAAGCCGAAGCGGCGGAAGAGGCGCCGGATATCACGCGCGACATGCGCGCCTTCACGGTGCTGATCCGCAACGAGATCTTCCGCTTCGTCCGCGCGCTCTCTTCCTGGGATCTCGAGACGGCTTTGAGCCTGCTCGAATCTTCGCCTGAAATCGAAGAAACGCAGTGGACCACGGCGAAGCTCGATGAAGTCATGAACCGTTATAAAGAGGAGCATCGAGGCATCCTCACGGATCGGCAGGCTCGTCATCCCCAGTACTGCCGTGTGACCCAGGAAAGCAACGGCCAGGGTTGGAGGGTGGAACAGACTCTGGTTGATCCTGATGGCCATAATGATTGGCGACTTTTGTTTCAGATCAACCGCGCCCGTGCGCAGGAACTGGGAAGGCCGACGCTTATGCTCCTCGATTTCGATGAGATGAACGGAGTTTAGGGCCTTACGAGGTTTTAACGACGTGATTGGCAAAGTTTATGCAATGCAGATTTTCGAGTGAATCTGCTGCGAGGCTTAAATTATGTCCAGGATCGCTGTTAAAACCAAATCATCACGTAGCAACGTCCTTCAACTTACGCCTGAAAAAGAAGCCGATCTTGCTGGTTTGATTTACGGTCAAACCAGCGATCCCGGATACTTTCGAAGGCGGCACGGCAAATCATTTCGTTATTTCGATGGCCGCGGCAAAGCCATCACGTCGAAAGAGCTTAAACAGCGTTTTGCGGCCCTGGCTATCCCTCCGGCCTGGCAGGACGTGTGGATCGCCAGCAATCCCCTGAGCCATATCCAGGTCATAGGCCGCGATGAGAAGGGCCGCAGGCAATACCGCTACCATAGCCTCTGGCGCGCCCAGCGGGACGGAACCAAATTCGATAAAATGCAGCTGTTCGGTTCGCACCTGCCTATAATCCGGCAGGTGATACAGAAGAACCTCAAAGCCGCGCCGCTCTCCAAAGAACAGATCATGGCGACCGTCGTGCATCTGCTCGAGACGACGCTTATCCGCATCGGCAACGAATCCTATGCGAAACAGAACAAATCCTACGGGCTCACGACGATCCGCGAGAAACACGTGGAGATCGAGAATTCGACCGTGCGTTTCGAGTTCAAGGGCAAGAGCGGGATCATGCACAAGGTCGAGGTGAAGGATCCGCGCATCGCCCGCATCATCAACCGTTGCCACCACCTGCCGGGGCAGCTCCTCTTCCAATACATCGACGAGATCGGCGAGACGCGGGCGATCGGCTCGGCGGACGTGAACCAATTCCTGAACGAGATCACGAGGAGCTCATTCACCGCCAAGGACTTCCGCACGTGGAGCGCCTCGGTCATGGCCGCCAAGGTCCTGAGGGAATTCGAGCCGCCGACCTCTGTCACGGGCGGCAAACGCAGCGTGAAAGCTGCAATCACCGAAGTAGCGAAGGCATTACGCAACACCGTGAGCGTTTGCCGGAAATGCTATGTGCATCCCGCGATCATCGAGGCCTATCTCGACGGTCGGCTCTGCAAAGGCTGCGAAGGGAATTACACGCGGGGAATGAAGTCGCACCTTGAAGCGGGCCTGAGCGAGGACGAAGCCTTCCTGCTCGCGCTCCTGAAGAACTGCGAGCAGCAGAAGAAAAAAGCGGCGGCCTGATCAGGTCTCGTTGAAGTTGAGATCCCAGACCGGCTTAAGCTCGGGCATCGCGCTCACGCGTTCGAAGATCGCATTGAGCTTCGGCGTATTGGCGATGAACCACTCGCGACCCGGCCTCCAGTGCAGCATGGCTTTAATATAGATATCGATCGCCGAAAAACCCTTGCCGAGGAAGTAGGGGCCTTCGGCTTCGCCTTCCACGATGAGCCAGAGTTTCTTGCGCCATTCATCGGTCGATGCCCGCAGCTGCTTCGCGCCGGCCTCGTCCTTCACCCATTTCTCGGGTTCGTCGCCATAGGTGAAGGTCGGATAGATCGCGGTCACGAGGAAAGTCGACCAGCGCAGGAAACGCGCGAGGTTCTTCGAATCCTTCGGGATCAGGCCCACCGCCGGATTACGCTCCTCGGTATAACGCACGGTGGCCAGGCTTTCGGTCAGAACCGAACGGTCGGGCAGTATGAGGGTCGGAACCTGTCCGAGCGGATTATGCTTCAGGAGTTCGTCGCGCTCCGGGCCCGGGTCGGCATAACGCGTTTCGATGCGTTCGTAGGCGATATCGGCAAGGGTAAAAAAAGCTTCGACGATGGCCGAACCGCAGCCCTTCGTCGCATAGATGGTAATCGCGTCACTCATGTTGGTACCTTGGTTTGGGTCAAAGTAAAGAGATTGCCGTAGAGATCACGGATCAGAGCAGAGATTCCCCATGGCGATTCCGTCGCCTCCTCGAGGATGACGACGCCTTTCGCTCTCAGAGTCTCTAACGTTTTACGGCAATCATCAACATGAAAGACCCAGGTCGGATTATGGCCGATCTGCTTCAGCTTCCTCGCGTACTGTTCTTCGCCATGTTCAGCTTTGTGAGGCTCCTGCAGGATGATCTCGGGTTTGGCCTGAGCCGGGACGCCGACCGTCACCACCCGGTATCCGTCGGGCCGCGTGCGGTTCATCCGCAGCTCGAGGCCCAGGGTCTCCGTATACCAGGCCAGAGCCTTGTCCGCGTTCTCCACGATGATAGTCACGTACTGCAGAGCTGTAATCATGCTTGCTTACCTTCGTCGCGATGGGAGAGTTGCCGGCTCAAACGGACCAGATGCTGCTTGAGTTCGATGATCTCGTGGAGGGAGAAGGGGGCGGCGGCTTCCTCGAGCCAATCCACCCGAGCTTTCTGCAGGGCCTTCAAGGTCTTCTGGCCCTTCGGGGTCAGCCGGGCTTTCTGCGCTCTGTTATCGAACGGATTCGGCTCGAAACGCAGCTGGCCTTCGGCTGCTAATTCGTCAGCTAATCTTTGTATGCTCTGTCTTGTGACGTTCTTGCGTCTCGCGATCTCAGCGACCGTCAAAGGTTCCGATTCGAGCGCATTGAAGACTTGCCAGCGCGCTCCGGTTTGGCCCGCCGGAGCGGTGATCTGGTTGGCTATCTCGCGCAGCCTGTTATCCAGCAAAAATATATTCGTAATAACGGCATGAAATTCTTTGCTTTTACTCATGTCACCCTCACAATTGACAGTATACTGTCAATCGAGGGGGCTTGTAAATCCTCGCGGCCCTTATTCGTTGAAGTACTTCTTCCTCAGGTCCTTAATCGTCTGGCCGAGCTGGCTTCTCTCCGCATGTCCCTTCGTCGCAAAACCCATGACGACGCGGCGGTTGATCGCACGAGTCTCCGCATTTTTCTCTTCGACGAGAGGACGCGTCGGGCCGTAGCCCTCCGATTTGATCTTATCCGCTGATACGCCTTGCTTGATCAGCGCCTGGCGGACAGCTTCGGCCCGGTCCTTGGAGAGTTTCATATTGTAGTCGAGCTTGCCATTTTTATCGGTGTGGCCTTCGACCGCGATCTGCTCCCAAAGATCCGGATGATCCTTGAGATAAGCACCGAGCTCGGTGAGGAAGCCGAGCGCCGGCCCTTGCACCACGGAGCTGCCGCTCGCGAAGTTGATCGCTTTGTCCGCGAAGACCTCCTCGATCTTATTCTCCGGCGCTGGCGCCGGTTGCGGAGCGGGTGCCGGCTCCTCGGGTTTGTCATGGACGATCGTGCGGCCTATCGCGACGCCCGCCGTAAGCAGGAAAACCTTGCGGTCGCGAACGTTGAGATCTGTGAGGAGGCTGAGGTCGAGGCGCCTCAACCAGCTCTCCTGATCGGGCAGCCTGAGAACCGCCTGCGGGCCGATGAAGAACTTGGTCGACTTGCTGTCCTTGTCCTGGCTGAACGATAACGAAGTGCCGAACAGGGCGCGACCGAGCAGGCCGAATTCGAGCTCGGGGCGATAACGGTAACGAGCCGCCAGCTCGATCTCGCCGGCGCGGGTCTCGATACGCACATTCTTCTGGCGTTTCACGGTGTCGTTGGTTGGTCCGGCGAAGGTCTTCTCGCCGCTCGCATAGAGCCTGTCGTAGAAGAGGCCGCCACCGACCTGGTACATCCAATTCTCGGTGCCTTTTTCCCCGAAGAGGCTCGGGATGATATGGTAACCGGTCTTACGGGTCTCGGCATGGTCATCGGGAATCACCCGCGTATAACCGCCGGCGATCTCGCCGAACAGGTTATAGTCGCGCGAGCTTTCCGCGATCAACGTCTCCGAATGCAATACGGATATCGTGATGGAGAAGAGCAGAGCGGCGGTGCGCCCCCAGTTTTGCAAGCGGCCATCCATGGCGGTCCCTCTCTAAAGCCTGTCAAGGCATGACGTAACGAAGTGTGAGCCCCAGGTCGATCTCGGTGTGGCGGCAATCGGAGTTATCGTTGTCGCCGGTCGTGATCCACTCGAAATTCAGGACTTTGTCCTGGCGCAGAGCCTTCGCCAGGTTCTTGTTCATCTCTTTGTTGAAGGCCAGCTGGATGTTGCC
>JASLCY010000097.1 GCA_030151925.1 Oligoflexus sp. | reverse complement strand
CATAGAGGCGTTCGCGATCCATGCGTTTGGGGTTGCGTTTAAAGGGTAGGGTCACGTTCTGCAGCTTTTGCAGGTCGGCGGTCTTATACCAGAGCTCGAAAGCGCCCTGTTCGTCGACCGGGCCGATGACGAGATGCAGCCGGCCCTTGCCCGGCGCTTCCACGGGCCGCGCGGCCTTCCAGAAATGATCGACGAGCGTGATGCGGCTGGCGTTGTCGTTTCGCCATTTGAGGCCGATGCGATTGCTGATCGCGCCGTAGGAGGCCTGATCGTCGATGACCACCTCCTCGAATTCCTTGAAGTGCTCGAGCAGCCTATCGAGGTGGTCCTCATCGTCCTTGGCGACCGCCCAGCGGCTGAGCGCCGCCTCCAACCTGTCAAGGGTATGACGTTCCTCCGTCAAGCGGCTGAGCCGGCACCAGATCTTGATCTCGACGTAGGGAAGGTGAGGGCGGTAACCCGCGACCAGGCTCGTGCCCTGGATGAGCTCCTCGACTATCTCGCCGAGCCGCGATTCGCTGACGCCCATGCATTGCCAGCGGAACAGGCGATTCTCATCGGCCTTGGCCGTGCGTTCGGCGAGTTCGGCCGCGATATGGTCGTTCCAGATCGCCTGGATCTCCTCGGGCGGCCCGGGCAAGGCATAGAGGACGGTCCCTTCTACTTCGAGGCGAAAGGCGTTGGCCGTGCCCTTACGATTGAAGAGGATGCGCGCGCCCCGCGGGAAGTAGCATTGCTGCTTGTTGTTCTCGGTCGGCGGCATGCCCAGCTGCTGGAAGCGATCGAGTATGTGCTGCCACGAGGCCTCGTCGAATTCCAGGGGGAGGCCGGCCCATTCCGCGATCACGTTGCGCGTGAAGTCGTCGGAGGTCGGACCCAGGCCGCCGGTCGTGACGATGATCTTGGCCTTTTTCCTGAGGAAGTCGAGCGCCTCGAGCATATCGGTCCTAAGGTCGGCGACCGTCAGGTGCCAGGCGGGATTCATGCGAAGATTCGTGATTTCGTTGGCGAGCCATGCGGTGTTGGAATTGACGATCTGGCCATTGCTGACCTCGGTGCCTATCGTCAGTATGCCCGCCTGCAAAGACTGAGACGCGTCCATAGTCGACCCTCCAGTGGGAAAAGCATACCCCTCCGGGCCTCTGCGGTAAACCGTTTTTGCCTACCGCCCCAAGGCTTGGAGGCACTTAGAACGCAGAGGCCGCCAAAGGGGTGACAGCCTTACTTTTTGACAGAGGGGTGTCATAGAATAAGGAGAGACGAAGGAGTCTGAGGAGTCCCAAAATCTATGGCCACGAACAAGTATTCCGGAGCCCAAAAAGCCGCCATACTTCTGCTTTCGTTCGGTGAGGAGATCTCGGCCGAGATCTTCAAGAACATGACCGAATTCGAAATCAAGCGCATCGGTACCGCGATGAGTCGCCTCGGTCGCTTGGAACAGGAAATCATCGACGAAGTGATGATGGAGTTCTACGGCATCCTCCAGCAGAACAAGAAGTTCTTCTACGGCGGCAACGACTTCACGATGAAAGTCATCGGCAGCGCCTTCAAGAGCGGCGAAGCGGACGACCTCATCGAGCAGCTCGCGCTCGGTTCCTCGGCGAACCTCGACGCCCTCGAGCTGATCGATCCCAGGACCCTCACGAACTTCATCCGCAACGAGCATCCGCAGACCATCGCCCTGATCCTCGCTCACCTGGATCCGGCGAAGTGCGGTGAGGTGATGAAGCTCCTGCCCGAGGCCCTGCACACCGAAATCATCCTCCGCATCGCCAACCTCGATGCGGTCGCGCCGGAGATCATCGACGAGGTCGATGACGTATTGCGTAATGAAATCCAAGCTTTGGGTTCGATCTCGTCGCAGAAGATCGGCGGCGTGGAACCGATCGCCGAGATGCTCAACCTCATCGACAAGGCTACGGAAGAGCAGATCCTCGACAACCTCGAGGAACGCGATCCGGAACTCGCGGAACAGATCCGCCAGCTCATGTTCGTGTTCGACGACCTCGCGAAGATCGACGACAAGGGCATCCAGGAGATCATCAAGTCCGTGAAGAGCGAGCAGTGGATGATCGCCCTGAAGACGGCGTCCGAGGCGGTCTCGGAGCTGGTTTTCAAGAACATGTCCGAACGCGCCTCGAAGATGCTACGCGAGGATATGGAGGCGATGTCGGCGGTCAAGCTCTCGGACGTGGAAGCCGTGCAGTACGAGATCGTCCAGATCGCAAGGAAACTCGAATCGGAAGGCAAGATCATTATCGCGTCGGGCGGCGAGTCCGCCTACGTGTGAGGATGAAAGAAATAAGAGTGATGTTGGAGGCGATCCGATCCGGGTCGCCTTTTTTTTATGCGGGAATCAGGGCCCGACTTCGAGATAGTGCACCAGGTCGTCCAGCCGGTAGGGCTTTTGGAAGGTCTTGCGGACGCGCGGGTGAAGCGTCTCCTCGAGGGTCACGCCGCCGCTCGAGATGATGACGGGAGTGTGTTCGTTCATCTCGCCGAGGTCCTCGTCGAACAGCGATATGCCGCGACCGTCCGGTAAGTTCAGGTCGAGCATGATGTAGTCGAAGCGGCTCTTGAGGATGTAATCGCGGGCGTCCGCCAGTTTCGGGGCGACCGTGCAATTATACCCATGCTTATTCAGATAGAGGTCCGTTAACAACGATAATTCGTTGTCGTCTTCGATTAGCAGGATCGACGGGAAAGTATGTTTTTCCGGGATAAATGAGGAACGGGCCGGCGTCAAAGAACAGAGGTGGCTCACCTTCTCGAGCAGGCGCGGGATGTCGATCGGCTTCGACATGAAGTCGGTCACGCCGGAGCCTTCCAGATTCTCGCCCTCGAGCTCGGCTTTGGCCGATAGGATGAGGATAGGCATATTCACGCCGGAGGCGCGGGTGATGCGCGCCGCATCGAGGCCGCTCACGCGCGGCATCTGCACGTCCATGATCGCCAGGTCGAACGTCATGACCCTGAGGTATTCGAGGGCCTCGTGGCCGTCGCGAGCGATCTTGATAGTCGCGCCCTCGTTTTCGAGCACGTGGTTCAGGATCGCGATGATGTCGGGCGAATCGTCGGCGAGCAGGATCATGCGGCCGGCCAGGGGAGCCTTGCGCTCCTGATGGGCCGGGAGCTTGTAACGATGGTCGCCGGTCTTCGAAGTCCGGGCCTGGGAGATCTTCGCGGCGATCGACAGAGTGAAGGTGGTGCCTATGCCCTGCTCGCTCTGAAAGCTGATCTGCCCGCCGAGCCCCTTGGCGAGCAGCTGGGAGATGGCGAGGCCGAGGCCGGTGCCCGTCCTCTGCTGGTCGGTGGCCTGGGTCGTCTGGAAATACGGCGAGAACAGCTTCTCCCTGTCCTCGTCCTTGATGCCCCGGCCGGTGTCCTGCACATGGATGCGGTAATCGAAGCCGTCGTGCTTCGAAGGGACGAGCTCGTCGCTGATGCGGACGTAACCCACCTCGGTGAATTTGATCGCATTGCCGATGATATTGAAGAGGATCTGCTTGAGGCGCGCAGGATCCGTGACGATGACGGGATGGGCGTCGGCGCCGCGCCGGTAGCTGAGCTCCAGGCTTTTATACCGGGCCTTGACGTGCATGAGCTCGACGACTTCCTGGACCAGGCCCCTCACGTCGCAGGGTTCGGGACGGATCGAGAAAGTCTCGGACGAGGCCTTGGAGAACTCGAGTATATCGTTGACGAGGCGTTCGAGCAGCAGGCTCGATTTGAGGATGCCCTCGCACCATTCCCTCTTCTTCGGATCGCTTTCATTCGAGGCCAGGATCTCGGCATAGCCGGTGATGGCGGCGAGAGGCGTCCTGATCTCATGGCTGATGTTGGCGATGATATCGGAATGAAAGGCCCTATCCATCTCTGATCCTCAAGTTTCAGCAATGGAATCTACTAACATATTCTTTTAACAAAAACATACTGGTTCAAACATGTAAGTCTGGATATCAGGTGCGAGCATGTCAGGGGGCAGGGGAATGAAGCAAAAAAAGGCCGAGTTTTGAACTCGGCCTTCATCTTTCATGCTTGCGCTACTCGTAGCGGAGAGCATCGATAGGATGGAGCAGGGAAGCCTTGCGCGCCGGGTAGATCCCGAAGAGCACGCCGACGCCCGCGGAGAAGCCTATGGCCAGGACCACGGATGCGAGCGAGATCTGAGCGGGCCAATTTGCGTAATAAGTGAGTCCCATCGTGACCATCCACGCAAGAGCGAGGCCGCAGATGCCGCCGAGGGAGGAGACCACGATCGCTTCCACGAGGAACTGGGCGAGGATGTCGCTCCGGGTCGCGCCGACCGCTTTCCTGAGGCCGATCTCACGCGTCCGTTCCGTCACCGACACGAGCATGATGTTCATGATGCCGATACCGCCGACGACGAGCGAGATCGAGGCGATCGCCGAAAGGAGGAGGCTCATGATCTTCGTCGATGACGAGAGCGCGTCCTGGATCTCGGCCATGTTGCGGATCTGGTAAGCATCGTCCTGCTGCGAGGGCGGCACGCGGCGGCGCGTGTTGATGAGCTTCAGCACCGCATCCTGCGCCTGGTCGGTGAATTGCGGACCGTTGATCTCGATCTCTATCGTATCGACGTTTTCCTTGCCGAGCAGTCGGTACATCGCCGAGTTCAGCGGCGTGACGATGATATCGTCCTGGTCGCGGAAGCCGTTGGCGCCTTTGGTCGGCAGGATGCCGATCACCTGGAAGTTGACCTTGTTGATCTTGATCATCGCGCCCAGCGGATTCTCGTCGCCGAAGAGCTCGCGGATCACGGTGACGCCGATCACGGCCACGCGCGCTCTCTGCACGTTCTCGTCGTCGGTGAAGAAGCGGCCCGCCTGCGGGACCGAAGCGTGCATGTTCGCATACGCCGGGTTCGTGCCCAGGACCTGCGTGTTCCAGTTCTTGTTGCCGTAAGTGACCTGAGCGCGGCCGTTGACCGTCGACACCACGTTCTTGACGTTATCGACTTCGTTTTTGATCGTCGTCGCGTCGTCGGAGGTGAGCTTCGTGGTCGCGCCGGCCTCGGCTTTCACGCCGCCCGCGGTCCGGACGGCGCCGGGACGCAGGATCAGGAGGTTGGAGCCGAGCGAGCTCAGCTGGGCCTCGAGGGCCGACTGCGCGCCTTTGCCGATCGCCAGCATCGCGACGACCGCGGCGACGCCGATCAGGATGCCGAGGACCGACAGGACGGTGCGGACCTTGTTCGCGGCGAGGGTCTTAAAACCCTGCGCGAAATGCTGATAGACGTTGGCGAGGGGGAAATGCTTCTTCCGCGCGCGCGGGGCGTTGAGCTCCGGAGGCGGTTTCTTGAAGGGCTCGCGCCTCTCATCCGATTGCACGACGCCGTCGCGCATGCGGATCAGGCGCTTCGCCTGCATGCCCACTTCCTCTTCGTGGGTGACGATGACGATCGTGATGCCGGCGGCGTTCAGCTCGTGCAGGATGCCGAGGATCTCCTTCTCGCTGCGTGAATCGAGGTTACCCGTCGGTTCGTCGGCGAGTATCATCAGGGGGCGGTTGATCAGGGAGCGGGCGATCGCCACGCGCTGCTGCTGGCCGCCGGAGAGCTCGTTGGGTTTGTGGTGCGAGCGCGTCCCGAGGCCGACCCGGTCCAGGAGCTCTTTCGCGCGGACGAGATCGAGGCGGCGCTCGCTGTAGAGCAGGGGCAGCGATACGTTCTCCGTCGCGGACATCCGCGGCAGGAGGTTGAACTGCTGGAAGATGAAGCCGATCACGTCGCGGCGGAACACCGCGAGCTCGTCCTCGCTCATCTGGGAGGTCTCCTGGCCGTTGACCTTATAGGAGCCCTCGGACGGCGCATCGAGCATGCCGAGGATATGCATCAACGTGGACTTGCCGGAGCCCGAAGGGCCCATGATCGCCACGAAATCGCCTTCCTCGATCGTGATGTTCACGCCCTTGAGCGCCTCGACCGTGACGTCGCCCATCTGATAGCGCTTATAGATGTCTTTGATCTCAAGCATGTTTAGCGTCCGCCGCCTGGTGGGGGAGGGTTACTGCCGCCTTGGGAACGGCTGCCGCTGCCGGTTCTGCGGCGCGAGTTGCCGAAGGGCATGAATGGATTCGAGGTCTGGCTCGCGGAATTCAACGTCAGGTCCTTGATCAGGATGGTCTCGCCGTCCTTCAGGCCTTCGGTGATCTCGGTGCGTTTGCCGTCCGAGAGGCCGAGGGTCACCGGTCGCTGGACCGGCGGCTGCTTCTCTTCGCCCGACGGGACCATCACGAAGGTCTTGCCGTCCTCGCTGCTGATCGCCTCGGTCGGGATCAGGATCACGTTCTTGTGCGACTCGGCGAAGAAGGTGACGTTCGCGGTCATGCCGGAACGCATGAAATCCGGGGTTTCGACGGGCGCGACGTCGGTGGTGTAGGTGGTAACGTTGTTGGTGGTGACGGCTTCGAAAGCGAGCTTGTCCACGCGCCCCTCGACCGCCTGCGAAGGATAGGCGTCGAGGACGATCGTCGCCCGCTGCTTCAATTTGATTTGAGCGAGGTCGGTCTCATCCACCTTCGCTTTGACGATCAGGCGATCGGAAAGGACGAAGACCGCGTCCGCGTTGGTAAAGGATTGGCCCTGCTCGACGTTCCGGAGGATCACCGTGCCGTTGATCGGCGCGAGGATGGGCGTTGGTTTGTACATCTCCTCCCAGCGCTTCACCTCGTCGTCGCCTTTCGCGCGGGCGGAGTCGAGGAGCGCCGCGCGCTCGGTCGAGCTCATCCAGGCCATGATCTGGCCGCGGGTCACCTTATCGCCTTCCCGGATCAGGATCTGCTCGATACGGCCGGCGATCGGCGCTTTGATCTCGAGGCGGTTCTGCGGCAAGACCTCGCCGGTGGAGAGGACGGTATGATCGATATCGCCCCGGGTCACGACTTCCGGACGGTAGTGGACCTGGTGCTCTTTGTGCTTCTTGACCTTGTAATAGCTGTAGCCGCCGAAGCCGGCGCCTCCGAGAACGGCGACCACGACCACCCACTTGATCCACTTCTTCTTCTTCCCACTGCTCATTTGATACTCCCCGTTCCCAGAGCATTTTCCCAGGCCGCTTCCGCCAGTACATAATCCCTTTGACTCTGAATCATCAGCGACTGCCTGTTGATCAGGTCGTTCTCTATCAAATCCCAATCGTCGAAGGACAGGAGGCCGTTATTGTAACGGCCGCGGCCGATCTCCGCACGCATTTCCGAGGCCTTGAGGAAGCTCAGGTTCACGTCTACGTTCTGCTTCGCCTCGATGAGGCGCGTGAGGGCCGCCGTGAGGTTGGTCACCAGGCTCTTGTCGAGGTCCTCGCGGGTGCTGCCCGCCGACGCGCGGCTTTCGATCGCGCTCTGGGTCGAGAAATAATCGCGGCCGCCGTTGAAGATGGGCACGCTCAGGACCAGGCCCACCGACCAGCTGGAATCCTGCGGGAAGAACACATCATCCTGCCGACCGTAGGAACCCTGGAGGCCGAGGGTCGGGAAGTAGCCGGCCTTCGCCAGGGTTATGCCCTTGTCCGCCACGGTCTCCCGCAGCACCGCTTGTTTGCGCTGCGGAGTCGCCAGCGCCAGGGCGTGGTAATCCGGAGTGATCGGTATCGTCACGGGCGGGATATCCTCGGCCACCTGCAGGACTTCCGTATCGTCGCGACCGAGCGCGCGCGCGAGCTGGGCGTTGGCGTTCTGGATATTGTTCTTCGCCTGGACGATGTTGAATTCCGCCTGGTTCAGGTAGGACTGCGAGAGGAGCACCGAACCCTTGTTCTCGTTGCCGTTGTCGAAACGCAGCTCCACGAGGCCGAGGTTGGCCTTACGGCGGTCGCGGATGCTTTCCTGCAGGCGGATCGCGCGCTGCGCGTAGATCAGGTTCACGTACGCGGTCTTGAGATCGTAGGACGTCTGCGCCTTGGCGATGGTCAGCTGGTTCTCGGCGATCGAGGCGCTCGCGCTGTTCTGGTCGACGCGAGCCTTGTCCGCCCAGCCGTTGAAAATGTTCTGGCTGAGCTGCAGGTTCGCGGCATAGCTGTCTTCGTTGCGCGAGCCGGGCAACGCGTAGTTGTGCCCGTAGCTCGCCGAGAGCGAGGCCGAGAGCTGCGGGTAGTAGTTGGCCCGCGCG
>JASLCY010000075.1 GCA_030151925.1 Oligoflexus sp. | reverse complement strand
AACCGAGATGTCGGCGTGTCATTTCTTTCTCACGATCGGCTGGGTCCGCTGCTCCGCCTACGCCAAGGCCCGGGCGCACATCATCGCCAACGTCCGCCTCCTCCGCGCCGGCGGCCGCAAGGAACTCGCGGCCCCGCCGATGATCCGTTTCTACGCGCGGCAAGGCCTCGGTTTCTATCGCCACTTCTGCTCGCGTTTCTCGGTCGCGCTTTATTCCGCGGAGCGCGCGCTCGAAGCCGCTATCATCGCCGATAACTTCTTCGCCCGCATGCTCGCCACCGATCTCTGCGGCCACGCGCACGTCGAGATCGGCGAGATCGCGCGCGGCATGAGCGGGTTGGAGCTCGCCCATAAACTCGCGCTGAGGCTCGGTCACGGCTCGTTCGCGAAAGCGATCCATAAGGCGATGATCTCCTATAAGGCCACCTACGGCCTCATGGGCGACGAAACGCTCGACACGCTCATGGAAGTCATCCAGGAGAGCAAGGTCCAGGACACCTACACCGATAATTTCATGATCCTGACTTATGTGCGGCAGCTTGTGCTGAGAGGACGCCTCAAAGATGCGGATGAATGGCTGAAGCGCGTAAGCCGCTCCATTTACGCTCAGAGGCATCGTCGCCAGCGCATACACCTGAACCTCATCTGGGCGGAGATCGCGCATCTGAGAGGCCACAGGACGCTTATGCGCGAGAAATTGGAACTCGCCCTCGCCGATCTCGATCCGCAGGTCGACGTCGCGCGTATGCTCCACTGGGAAGGCCTCGCGTTGAAGAGCGGGCTCGACGGCCTAAACGTCTCATCCAAACATCATAGATTGAATACCGCGCTCGTCGCCTCGGGCCTCGCGCGTCGCATCCTCGCCCGTGAGGAAGCGAAGTCCACGCATCCTCACGCCGCCGGCGACGACCCGCTGGGCGACCTGATCGATCTCGTGCACAGGTCGGACCTCTTCCGCGTGGAGATCCTGCAGCGGGTGGTGCAGAGCGGTTACCTCGGTCTGCTCCGCCGCCTCCTCCCGAGCGCGGATCGGCAGAACGTCATCCATCTGAATCTGCTGCCGCGCACGCTCATCCTGGAGAGCGAGGGCGATATCTATGCCTGCGATACGGGCTCGTCCCCGAAGATCCACGAGCTGCTCCGCTCCCTCAGCACCGGACCGAAGTCCAAAGAGGAGCTGGTTCGCTCCATCTGGGGTTACGACAACAATCCCTTGCGCCATGATTCCATCCTCTACACCTTGATCTCGCGTTTGAGGACGCTCCTGGGGCCCTCGGCCGATTGGCTGGAGAATCAGGAGGAAGGTTATCAACTCCGGGATGACGTCGTCGTGCTGGTTAAGGACGGGACCAAACAAGCAGGAGCGGCGGCCGCGCCTCAGGCGGCGGTTGAAACGGTTCGCGACGCGCTGCCCGGCAGCGCGCTCAACGTGCGGCAGCTGGCGATCCTCGAGCATCTCAAAAAAAGCCAGAGGTGGATCGCGCCGGAAGATTGCGTCGACCTTTTCCAGACCTCGAAGGTGACTGCCACCCGCGACCTTTCGCAGCTCGTGAAGGAAGGCCTCATCCATCGCGTCGGCAAGGGCCGCGCGACGCGTTACGGCCTGCCGGAGATCACCCCTTAACTCTCTTGCCATAGGAAATTGCCATGAAACTCCACTCGACCCTCATCCTGCTCGCCCTCGCGACCGCGACTTCCGCTGCGGCCGAGGATTATTACGTGCCGATCAAAAAAGAGCTCGAGCCTTTCGCCCGCCTGCCCATGAATAACTTCGCGATGACCGCGGACAAGGTCAGCTACACCCTGCCGAAGGATATCGTGGGCCGCGACCTCACGATCGAAGCGACGCGCGATCTGACGAACGGCGACGCGCTCCCGCATATCTACAACGGCCCGCTCGCGACCCTTTCCTGCATGGGCGGCGAAGCTCTCCCCGCCTGCGTCGTGAATCACCGCGGGCTCGGCGTGAACGCGAACGAAGTGCAGGCTTTCCTCTCGCAAAAATACCAGGACCCCGCGAAGCTCGCCGACGCTCTCGCGGTCGCCAAGAAATTCGCGGAATCCGGCAACGAGCCGATCGGTTTCATCAGCAAACGCAGCCCCGACGTCGACAAGGCTTTCGGCAACGAATGGAATCTCACCTTCACCCGCGGCGCGGGCTTCGGGAATAGCGCCCTCGAATATACGGCGAAGATCGACTTCGGCGCCAACACCCTCACCGGCGTCAGCGATGCCGCGAAGAACGCGGTCGTGGCCCGCACCGACGATGGCGCCTTCCATCGCAGCGGCCTGCTGCGTTTCGCGCACGAGACGCGCTGGTACGATATGGCTCTCAGTACGGATAAAACCGTGTTGAACGGCACCTGGGGCCTGGTGGTGGACGGCCGCAACCAGCCGGCCGCGGGCGCGATCCAGGCGACGGAAGCCGCTCGCTGATCCTTTGCCGCGCTATAAAAGACAAGAGCCTGAAGATCGACTCTTCAGGCTCTTGTCTTTTTCACGTGGTTATCACTTGAAAGCGGTCTTCGGTACGATCACGAGGCTCGAGGTGCCGGGCACCTTCCAGTAGAGCTGGAGCGCGATCCGGTAGCGAGGGCCTTGGAAGTAGTCGAGCACGAGGTTATGGTCGCCCTTGGTCAGGTGCACGGTCGCCGTGATCACGTTCGTCGTCTTGTTCATCGACGCGGCCGCTTCAGCCTCGTTCTGGTGCTGGCCGTCGTTATTGATAACCAGGTTGCCGTCGAGCCAGAGCTTCGAACCGTCGTCCGAGTCCAGCTTGAGCTGATAATCGCCCTCGACCGGCGCGATCAGGGTCGTGCGGGTATTCAGGCCGAACCATTCGAAGAGCGAAGGCACGTCGGGGAAACCGACGCTGAACTCGCGAGCGGCGACGTTGTATTGATCCATACATACGGTTTCCACGTATTTCTGGGTCTTCCAATCGGTCGGAAGTTTCTCGGTATTCGCCGGCAATTGGAACACGTCCGCCACGATAGGGAAGACCTGGTTGCCCTTCGTACAACGGGCGAAGATCATGTCGCTCGGCAGGATGTTCAGCGACGCGCTGCCTTTGATGGTGTTATCCGCGATCAGGGTCGCCGTGATCACCACGGGATAAGTCTCGTTGCCGACCGCCGGGCTGGTGTAGATGCCCGATTGATCGATCGATCCGGGATCCTTGCCGGTCGGGCCCATGACGCTCCAGATAACGGGCGGGTTCACGGTTCCGTCGCTGAGGGTCGCCACGGCCTGCATCTTGTTGCCGCCGACTTTGATCTCGGGCGAAGGCAGGGTTACCGTCAGCATCAAGTTCTTGTTGCCGATGGTGATGTTGAGGGGCACGGAGGCCTTGATGCTAGGATTCGCCACCAGCGTCGCGGTGATGATGACCATGAAGGGCGACGCGCTGGTCTGGGGACTGGTATAGACGCCGGTCTTCGGATCGATCGTACCGACGTCGGCTTGTCCCGTAGGGCCGGTCACGGACCAGGTCACGGGTGGATTCAAAGTACCGTCCTTGAGTTTCGCCGTCGCCGTGGTCATCATCTTGCCTATGGGCAATTCGGTGACGGGAAGCGTCGCGATCAGACCGATATCGCTGCCGGGAGGCGTGATATCGAGAGGCACGGTTCCGGTTTTGCTCGGATCGGATTTCAGGCGACCGGTGATTTTCACGCGGTAAGTCTCGGATGCCGTATCGGGGCTGTGGTAGGTACCGTCGGCATCGATATGTCCCGGGTCCTTGCCGTTGTCAGCGGTCACGCTCCAGTTGGTATCCGGATTCTTCGTTCCGTCCGTAAGTTCGGAAGTAGCCTGGGTGGTTTTGCCGCCAGCCTCTAATGATGCGACAGGAACCTTCACGATAAGGCCGTTATCGCCTGCGGTCGAATCACCGGAACCATTATTGCTATTTGTCGTATCGCCGCTGTCGACGCTTCGGAACGAAGCGATCTTACAGCCCGTACCGAGGGATGCAATGATGAGGAATGCTGCCAAGAGTGACTTCATAGGAACTCCGCCGATGAAAACAAAGCGCACCCCCCGCTTATCGGAGTTTGGGCCTGCAAACTTTAGGCGGCAGCCAAGTTTGAAGATTTTCACCAGTAAATTTCATAGGTTGAGACACCTTTAAGAATAAGAAATGCAGTAGGCTCGCTTTCTCGGGCCTTTTTTTCTATTTCCCTCCGCTTTTAAAGCAATTAATTGCTTTTTAATATTCAAAATTTTTATTAAATTACGCATGTTATGTCATATATTCATTTTTATATTGCAATTTAATTGCATTAGTACGATACTAGGTTTTGTGAGACAGACTCAAACAGGAGGTCTTCATGAAAACCAACCTTCATCCAGCCTATCAATTCGTCGTCATCAAAGACGCTGCCACCGATTTCGCCATACTCACTCGTTCCACCCAGACGAGCGACCAAACGATCGAATGGACCGACGGCAAGACCTATCCTTTGATCACGGTCGAAACCTCGAGCGCCTCGCATCCTTTCTTTACGGGGACTCAGCGCCTCCTCGATACCGCGGGGCAGATCGAGAAGTTTAGGAAACGTTACGCGAACTCATAAGACAAGGCGCGAGATCTTCGCTGAAAAAATCGAGGGGAACTCAGCGTTGAGTTCCCCTCTGAAGTTTATGATGCAAGAGATCCTACTCTCGTTTCTCCGACCAGGCGATGGCGTCGAGGGCCGCCGAGTTCGAACGCCAGTTGCCGCGCTCGAACGT
>JASLCY010000073.1 GCA_030151925.1 Oligoflexus sp. | reverse complement strand
AACCAGTACACGATCACGGTCAGGCTCTATCAGCAGGATAAGGTGCTCTATTCCAACGAATACTGCAGCGATGCGGAGGCTCGGCATTTCTGGGCGAAATCCGGCCGCAACAGTTTCACCGTCGCGGTCTGCGCTCAAGCTCCAGGCTATTGAGGAGAGGTGCGTAACCTTCGCGGAAGGAGGGATAGAGGTAGGAATATCCCATCTCCTGCAGTTTGCCTGAATTCACCCGTTTGCCTGCGCCCCGCTCCCGTGCGGCTGCGGTTCCGTCTTCCAGGGGAGCCTTCACGCCGAGCTCCTGCGCCAACCACTGAATGACTTCATCCCGCGACGACGAAATCTTATCCACGGCATTCACGATCTGCATCCCCGGCGAACGCTTCCGTTCGAGGAAGAGCGCGATCGCGCCGATCTCATCGCGATGGATCCGATTGGTGTAGGAAGGCTGCGCAGGCTTCAGCCTTTCAAGACCGTCCTGCACGCGCTGCAGAAAGCTCGTACGCCCAGGGCCGTAGATCCCTCCGCAACGCAGGATGGCTCCGTCGAGCCCTGACCGCAGAAGCAGGTCTTCGCCCAGCACGATGAAGCGGCTCGCTCCTTGCCGCACGAGATCGGTCGAAGTTTCATCGACCTCGCCGCCAGCGGCTTCGGCATAAACCGATGTGCTCGAGACCAGATAAAAACGCGGCCGCTCTCTCTGCGCAAGGCAGGCGTCCACCACGTTTTTCACACCGATAGAATAGGCCTGCTCATAAGCCTGCTCGCTCGATTCTCCCGCCGAGACCGCGTAGAGGATCGCCTGGGCTTCGGGCAAAGCCCGTACGCCCTCCCGGTCGGTGACATCGCAGACGAGGCTGCGAAAACCGGGTTGCGCGAGAGCCGAGCGCCTCGCGAGCACGGCTTCGTAACCTGCATCCTGGAAACGCCGGGCGGCCTCGAGTCCGACATAACCGGCGCCGATGATCAAGATTCTCGGACGCTGCTCCGGCATCAGTCGTGCTCGGTTTCGGTGCGATACTTCTTGAGGGCGAACTTCAAAGTGCCCTTGGCTTTATAGAGGCAGTTCGCGTCCGCGGTCATGTCACCGACCGAGCAATCGCTCGTGAGCAGCCTTTGGCCCAGCGATTTCGTCTGGCGATCGAGCCAGTGCTCGCATTGCGCGGCGGCGTCCTTCTCGCTGCTTTTCGAGCAGAACGTCTTCTCCTCGGTCTGCATCTGCTCCTCCACGACCTCGGTCTTGAAAACGGTAACCTTGGCCAAAGCCGGAACACTCATACACGTCATTAAGGCAACAAGAGTCCATTTCATAAAAAACTCCTTGAAATTCCAGATCTTACACTTCTTCCAAAAGACTCGCCTTGAGTGGAGCTCGCATGTTAAAAAGCCTAGCTCAGCGAAGCCTCAGAAAGGACGGGATCATGGCCGAATTCATCAAACTCAGTCCCGCTCTCCCGTGGGTCACGGGCCAGGGACAAGCCGGTCTCGTCACCGCCTGCGCGCCCGATCGCCTGATCCTGGAGAGTCCGCTCCAATCTCTTACGGCCCGCCCCACTCATATTACAGTATCTTTGCCGAACGACCAGAATTTTCCCTTCCGCGGCCGCCTGGAGACCGGAGTCTACCCTTTCCAATTCCTCATCGACGACGATGAGAGGCAAAAGCTCCAGGACCTGCTCGGGCAGATTCGCAAGGATCAGCATATCGAGATCTGCCGTTCGCAGGACGTGGAAGCGAGCGATCGTTACACCGGTTTCCAGGAGCTGAGTTTCCTGCCGGAAGCGCTGCCCCTCTTCGATCACGCGGAAGTCGACACACGCACGACTTTCCTCGGGAAGACCTTCGCCTCGCCCCTCCTGATCACCGGGATGACCGGCGGCATCCAGAAGGGCACCGAGATCAACCGTCGGCTCGCGCTCGCGGCGCAGGCCTTCGGCATTCCCATGGGCGTCGGCTCGCAGCGGATCGCTCTGGACAATCCTGATTACGCCGCGATTTTCTCGGTGAAAACCAGCGCGCCGCGCGTCTTCCTCATCGGCAATATCGGCATCGCCCAGCTCGCCGACCAGGATGCCCTGGAGCGTTGCCAGAGAGCGGTCGATATGATTAACGCCGACGCCCTGGCGATCCACTTCAACATCGTCCAGGAGCATATCCAGGTCGAGGGCGATCGCACGCTCGCCGGCATCATGCAGCGTCTGGAGACCATCTGCCGGAAGCTGGACGTGCCGGTCGTCGCCAAGGAAGTGGGTTCGGGGATCTCTCCCGCCTCCGCGCAGCTCCTGGCGGAATGCGGCGTGTCGGCTATCGATATCGGAGGCGCCGGCGGAACGTCCTGGGCTCATATCGAAGGCCTGCGCAGCTCATCCTCCATCGTGAGCCACCTCGGTGAGAGCTTCCGCAACTGGGGCATCCCCACCGCCTACAGCTTAGCGGCCGTACGGGAAGCGTTGCCCGGCTTCCCCCTGGTCGCCACCGGCGGCATCCGCGACGGCCTCACGGTCGCGAAGGCCTGCGCCCTCGGCGCGCAATGCGCGGGCATCGGCCTGCCTCTGCTCAAAGCGGCTTTGCAAAGCGAAGAAGCGGTGATGGAAACGTTGGAAGGTTATGAACGCGGACTGCGACTGACGATGCAGGCGAGCGGGGCGAAGACCCTGCGGGATTTGAAGTCGAAGCTGGTCCGCGGGCGCCCTTATCAGGCCGACTTCGAGCGCCTGGTCCCCAAATCCCGCGATTGAGCGGCGTCTCCCTAGTTGGCTCCGACATCGGGGCCTATTCCTTGCAGTTTGCGCTTCCCAAGGAAGACAGATTAAAATCTTCCCGCCACGCCTTTGCGAGGCGTGGCACGGCACCTTTCGGGAAAAGGATGATCGGCAATGACTACGCCGATGACCCGATCAAGGGTAAAACGGGCTAATCAAATTATTAATGACCTTTGAAAAGCGAGCCTCATTCGAGGTTTGATATAAGCTACAAAGATACCTGTTCTAAATAAGAATTAATTTGTGAGGATGCTTAGTTTATGAAATCAATTTGTAAAAAATTATCTTTGACGAAATTAAGCATTCTTACTCTTACGCTCTTTCCCTCCATCATTTTAGGAAAAGGGGCAGTAGTCGGAGCTTCTCCCGATGGAAAGATGCAAGTCTCAGGTGAAGTACCTGAGGAAGAATATAGGAAATGGCCAGGTGAAAATAATTCTTGGAAGCTCGGTAATAAGTGGGTAGTTCAAGATGTTGTAGGTTACGATTACGATAACAACATAAGCAAACTCATCGGCGATTTAAGAAAATTTAAGATTGGAAAGATAAAAAGAGTAGTAAGTGATCATCCGAAAGGCAGGATAATTTCTCAGAATCCCAAAGCAAAAGAACTCGTAGATAACCCAGGTTTTGTTGACTTTGAAGTTTCTGACGGGCCGCGGAAATGAGAAGTTCGTTCAATCCTATTTTGTGCATGAAGCATTTCTAATTTTCTGCTCAGACACGCGAAAGCCCACATTTCTGTGGGCTCTATCGAG
>JASLCY010000045.1 GCA_030151925.1 Oligoflexus sp. | reverse complement strand
CCATGGCAAGAGCGGAACCGGTGAACAGAGTCGCGGCGAGCAGAGCGGCCATCCTGAACTTTTGCGGCCATCGTTGCATGATACACGTCCTTTGTTTGGTGAGAGAAGATCAATCGTCTTCCCGTCACCGTAAAGGATGCGCCTGAGCGAGACAATGCGCGAAGATGAGCAGATGGGCGGCAAACTCTTGCGAGGACTGCCTTAGGCGAGCATTCACAGAACTTCGATCCACGGCGGGCTCAACGCGAAGGCCGCATTGATGAGCCCTACATGGGAATAGGTCTGCGGGAAATTGCCGAGATGCCGCTTGTTCTGATCGTCCCAATGCTCGGGCAGAAGGCCGAGCGGGTTCGCGCATTCTCCCAGGTGATGCAGGACCTTGAGGCCCTGATCCTTGCGGCCGCAGGCGGCCCAGGCCTGCGCGAGCCAGAACGAGCAGATCATGAACGAGCTCTCGGGCTTGCCGAAGTCGTCGGCTCTCTTGTAGCGATAAAGGAAGGAGGCGTGTTCGACTTGTTCCTCGGCATTGAGCGCTTGGGCTATGCCTTCCACGGTGCGGCGGCAGACCTCGGCATCGGGATAACCGAGGATGGGCAGGAGCAGCGCGGAGGCGTCGAAGGAATCGTCTTCCGGCCCGTTGCGCACGATGCCGTCGACCGTAGCCGCCTGGATGCGGGCGATCGCCCGGTCGCGATGCTGCCGGAAACGGGCGAGGGTCGCGGCGTCGCTCTTCGAAAAGGCCTTGAGCTCGAGGATCTTCACGATGCGGTCGAGGCCCGCCCAGCACATGACGTTGGTGAAGGTGTGCTCCTGCTGGAGCCCGCGCAGCTCCCAGAGGCCGGCATCGGGCTGGCCTATGCTTTGGATGCATTTCTCGCCGAGCCAGAGGATCATCTTCTCGAGATGGGGATTCCTCAGGTGATGGAAACGCTCGTCCCGATAGATCGGCGCCAGCGTAAGGACGAGCTCGCCGTAGACATCGTTTTGGATCTGCGTGGCCGCGGCGTTCCTGATGCGCACGGGACGCGAATCCTGGAAGCCCTCCCAGTTCTCCATCGTCTGTTCGGGGATAGGCAGCTCCTTGTCGATCGTGTAGACCGGCGCCAGATCCTTGTGGTAATCGACGATGTTCATGACGAACTGCAGGAATCCTTCCATCTCCTCGAAGTGGCTCAGGTGATAGAACGCGCTGAGCGTGAAGAAGGTGTCGCGGAGCCAGCAGTAACGATAGTCCCAGTTCCTCGGCGCGCCCGGGGATTCGGGCAGCGACGTGGTGGTCGCGGCCAGGATCGCGCCGGTATCCTCGTAGACGTGCAGCTTCAGGGTGATGGCCGAACGGATGACCTCGCTCTGGAAGAGGCTCGGGATCGCGGCGTGCTTCACCCAGGTTTGCCAGTAGATCTGCGTCTTCTCCAGGAAGTTGAGGCACACGCTCTCGAGCTCGTCCTCGAGCGGCATGTCCCAGAGCACGGCGAAGTAAAGCGGCTCCTGCAGCAGGAATTCCTGGTCGCCGAGGAGGTAGGTGAGGGGCATGTTCGTGACGAGGCGGAGGATTCCATGTTCCATCGGGAAACGCAGGTGGCTGTTGCCGCGCTGCGCCTCGGCCGGCTCCTTGCTCCAGCCGCGGATCGGATGGAACTTCACGCGCACCCGCGAATAACCCTGCGTCGGCTCCACGATGCGTATCATCATCGCCGGCCGGAACATGCGCCCGTGCTGTTCGAAGCGCGGGCAGAAATCGGTGACCGTGAAGCCCTGGTCGTCCGAGATCGTCCATTTCGATTCGAGGATCGCGGTATTGGTGCGATAACGCTGTTCGACCGTAGCATGGTCCACGGGTTCCACCACGAAGGACCCGCCGTTCCGATCGAGCAGATCGCCGAAGATGGGCGGGCTGTCGGGCCTCGGCAGACAGAACCAGGTAAGATCGCCGGCAGCGTCGATCAGGGCAGACACCTGGCAATTGCCAATCAAACCTAGTTTATACATGCGGGACTCCCTCTGGTCTGTGGTCCTATCTTCGACTATCGAGCTTTAGAGGAGATCACGCAAGTTTCAAGCGCGCCGAAGCCGGACGCGAATGTCTGGTTAAACCCGGCTTTATGCGGAAATTTCACTATTTTCGCTTCAAGTCGGGAAATACCTTGCCGACCTTCCTCAGCAGGTAATCGCCGTAGGTCCCCACCACGGAATGGAGGTCGGCCTCGTCCCAACGCGATTCGGCCCTGACGATGCGCGCCGTCAACTCCGGCTTGAGGGGCAGGATGCGGATCTCCGCGTCAAAGCTCGGATCGAAGAAATAAGGGTAAGAATAACGATCGACGCCGGAGGTGTTTTTGACCCGATGCGGCAGCGATCGATAGAGGCCTTGGGTAAGACGATCGAGCATATCGCCTATATTGCAAATAAAGGTGCCGAGGATGGGCGGCGCATCGATCCAGCCGCTCTTCGTCTTCACCTGCAGGCCGCCGACGGTATCCTGCTTCAGGATCGTGATCAGGCCGTAATCCGTGTGCTCGCCGACGCCCCAGAGGCTGTCCCGGCCGGCGGGCGGCGGCGGGTAATGGAAGATGCGGAAGAGCTGCGTCGGTTCCCGGGTGAAATGCTCCGCGAAAAACCGTCCCGGCAAATCGAGGCTCAGCGCCACGACGCGCATCAGCCGCTGGCTCAGCTGTTCCATCTCGTGCAGATAAGCGAGCACCGCCTCCCGGAAGCCGTCGAGCGGCGGAAAGAGGTTCTGGCCGAAGAGCGGCGTATGGTTCTTCACCCGCGGATGGTCGGCGGGATGCTCTTCGCCGAAATAGAGGCCCTCCTTCCAATCCGGTTGCCCCGAGGTGAGCTCGCCGCCCAGAGGGAAGAAGCCGCGCCACGCGACGCCGGCCTTGGCCATGGCATAATCCATCTTCCTCTCTTCGGGCCAGGCGAAGAATTCCTGGGCGAGCCGTTCGAGCTTTTGTTCGAGCGCCGAGGGCACGCCGTGGTTCTTGATATAGAAAAACCCCGTGCGCGTGCAGGCCGCGAAGATCTCGCGGGCGATCTCCGCTTCGGGCCGGGACAGATCGATGACGGGAAGGGCGTGGGTGCTCATAATGAAAGCTCTGAAAAAGTGTTCGCATTCGATGGCTTAGGCTTGGCGGAATCCGGTCTCGACCTTTGCAAATCGCGGCGTTTTTCTTTAGACTTTGGCTCAGCATTCATCCGGGAAGGTCCTGCCATGCATCTACCGTCGCTCATCCATGATCTGGCCATCATCCTAGGCATCGCCGCGCTTGTCACGTTTATCTTTCAAAGGATAAGGCAGCCGGTGGTGCTTGGCTACAT
>JASLCY010000037.1 GCA_030151925.1 Oligoflexus sp. | reverse complement strand
GCCCGAGAGGGCCCGCCGCCTGAAAAACCGATTCTCAATTCTTCCAATTCACGCTTACGAGATAGTTCGCGGGAGCTCCGTAGTAGCCCTCGCCGTCCGGAAAGCCGTTGAGGTATTTCTTGTCGCCGATGTTCTCGCCGTTGACTTGAACCGTCATGTGGCTGTTGAAGTCGTAGGAGGCCATCAGATCGACGAGCGCGTAGGCGCCTTGGCGAATCGTTCCCTGGTAAGGGATCTGGCCGCCGGGCGTAAACACGGTGCCGGTGACGTCCTGGTGGACCTTGTCCTGCCAGCGAAGTCCCGCGCCGACCTTAAGAGCGGTGAGCGTCGGGATCTTGTAGGTCCCGAGGATGTTGAAAGTGCGCGAAGGAACGTAAGTACGGGTGTCTTCGCCCGATTTCGTGTCCTTCATCTTCACTTGGGTATAACCGAAGTTGATCGCCGCGAGCTCGGTGATCTTACCCGAAGCGTCGATCTCGAAACCTTGGGTCCTGAGGTTGCCCACGTCGTATTTCTTGATGATGGCCGCGGAATCCGAAGCGCGGAGCGGATAATCGTTCTGATAGGTCTCGAAGAGGGCGAGCGTCGCCGTCAGGGCCTCGTTCAGCCAGCTGCCTTTAACGCCTGTTTCGTAGGACATGCCTTGGGTCGGCTTCAGAGCCTCGCCGTTCGTCTGCAAACCGAGCTGCGGACGATAGATGGTCGAGTAGCTGAAGTAAGGGGTGTAGTTTTCGTTGATGTTGTAAGTCAGGCCCGTATAAGGCAGGGTCTTCGACTTATGCAGGTCTTCTTTCACGCCGTAGCTGTCGCCCGAGTTGTCGGCCTTCACCTGGTTCAAACCCACGAGCCACTTGAGATCGTGCGTGAGGTGGATGCGCGTCGCGCCGTAGATCGTCGTGAGGAGGCTTCTATGGTTCGCCCCGCCGTAGGGAGTGGTGTCGTACTCGTAATCCGGGCGAGCGAACTCGCCCGTCCAGGTGTACCAGTTCGCGATCGTCGGCGCATTGGTCGCGCCCCATGCCCTTTGCCTGTTGTAATCGCGGTTCGTCGAAGCGCCGATGACGGCTTCGTGATTCTCGCCGAAGAGGTCGTAGGAACCCTTGAAGTTGCCGTCGACCATCGTCTGGTATTCGTCCGTGCGATAACGCGCGGAATAGAGCGAGACGCCGCCGCCGGTCGCGTCCGGAGCGCCGGAGTAATAGTTCAGCGAGGTGTTCTCATGGTCGGCGACGCCTTGGAGGGTCGCGGTGAAGACCCAGCTCGAACCGAGTTTCTGTTGGAGTTCGACGAAGCTGTTCTGGATGGTTGAGTTCCAAACCGACCAATCGGGGTTCGGGTTGTAGTTGCGCGAGTAGGAGAGCTGGTTGCCCGCCTGATCGAGGAGCGGGAGGGCGCCCCAGTTGTTGCCCTTCGGTTCCTGGCGTTGGACGTAGGTTCCGAGGGTCAGGAGCGTAGTATCGGTGAGGTCGGCCTCGATCACGCCCGAGACGATGCCTTTGTTGCGCGAATAATGGTCGAGGTACGAATCGCCTTGCTGCGCAGCGCCCGAGATGCGGCCGCGGACCGAGCCGCTGCCGAGGATTTTGCCCGAGACGTCGCCTTCCACGCGGCGGGTATTCCACGAACCGTAGCTTACGCCGAGATCGGATTGGAAGCCGTGGGTCGGTCTTTTGCGGATGAAGTTTACGGTCGCGCCCGGCTCGCCGAGGGACGAGGTCAGGCCGTTGGCGCCTTTCACCACTTCGATGCGATCGTAGATGTAGGTATCGATATCATCGGTCTGGTAGTTGTAGTTGTCGAAGGGGAAACCGAGGCCGTCCGTCTGGAAGCTCGAGATCTCCGAACCGCGCGAGGTGTAGCTCGTGCGCTCGGTCTCCTGCGTCTGCACCGTTACGCCCGGGGTGTTGCCGAGGACTTCGCGCGCGGTGTCGAGCTTAAAGTCGTTCATCTCCTGGCGCGTGGTGACGTTCACGGATTGCGGCGTCTCTTGCGTCGAGATATTCATCTTCGTCGCGGAATCGCTGTTCGTGACGGTATACGAGGTGTCGCGTATGCGCTCGCCCTTCACCGTTACGGATTCATGGAGCTTGTCGTCTTTCTTCGTATCTTGGGCGTCTTGGGAATCATCGGCCGCCTTCGCATAACCGGCGGAGAGCAAGGTCGCAAGCAGCAGCGTCGAGACAGGTAGGAAGCGAGTCATGGATTATCCTTGAGTCGAGGGTTTCTGAAACTTATTCTTGAACCACCGATGCTTCTTCCAAATGGTGAACCCGGTGACGATAAGGAAAGGGGAAAGCAAGGCGACGCCTATCCAGAGGATGCGGATGATCCAGCCCAGCACCGTTCCGCCCGCGTCGCCCCAGGTGCCGAAGTGCACGGCGGCCGTCCAATCGAGGAGCTTCTCGCCGCGATTCCTGGTGTCCGGGAAGCTGGTTTGCAGGATGGAGCCGTCGCGCGCATCGAGCGAGATTCGCGAGTTCGTGACGGCGTAGAGCTCGTCGCTCTCCTGGAGGTAGACCGTCATGAGACCGTTTTTCTCATCCGGGAAAGCGATGTAATCGAACCATACCGGCGCCTTGATATGAGCCTTGGCTTCCGTGAGAGCGATCTGCGAGAGCTCTTCGATGCTCTTCAGGCTCTCGCCGCCTTTGAGTTCGATCGGTTGAGGCTCCTTGGGAGCTTCGCTGGCCGTGAGGAAGTAGAAGATCGGCGTCAGCTGGCTGTTGAAGGCCATGATCCCGCCCGTGAGGGCCACGAAGAAGAGCCCGAGGCCAAGGTAGAACCCGAACATGCTGTGCCAGGTATAGGCGTTTTGCTTCCAGCGTTTGGCGACCTTGGGCTTGAGTTTGTATTTGAGGCTGGAGACGGTTTTCGGCCACCAGAGGTAGAGGCCCGTGCCGATCGAGATCAGGAGGAACATCGCTGAGAAGCCCACATACTTCTCGCCCGTTTCGCCCGCCCGCAGGGAATAGTGCAGCGAGGTCACCCAGCCGATGAACGAGGAGCGCGAGAGCTTCTCCGTATCGTGGGCCTCGGAGATCGTGCCGGTATATGGATCTATATAGATAGACCAGTAGTGATCCTCTTCGGCCTTCGTCCCGCCGACCTTCGCCCAGAACTGGAAAGCGCGATCGGGATGGCGAGGGAAAGAGGCGCCGGTGACTTTGAGTTCGGGATGCTCCGCGTGAATCTTGGCGATCAGGGTATCGAGCGGCAGCTTCTCGCCTTGCACTTTCACATCGACGAGCGCGCGATTGATGATGTAATCGGCTGGCTTGAAGAACACCAGTATCGTGCCCGTGGCGCCTGCAACGAATAGCGGCAGGGCGGTGATTAAAGCGAATATAAGGTGAATGCGCTTCATCATCGCGCGTCTGCTCACAACTTGACCTCCTCTACGGATGGTCGATCAATAATGATAACTATTATCAAAGTCAAACGGAAATTTTGCAAGAAAAATGACCTGGTTAGAGAAAATCTCCTACCAGGTCGTGCGGATTAATCGATATGGTCTAAAAGCGGGCCTTTACTATTTACAATCGACGCAGCTCCACTCAATAACACCGTCACCTACGCCGAATCTTTGCTTGGTGTACTTCTCTATATCAATGAGGAAGCCTGTCTTCTTCGCATTCTCTGTACAGCATCCGTCACAATCGCTATCCGCGCATTCGTCATA
>JASLCY010000022.1 GCA_030151925.1 Oligoflexus sp. | reverse complement strand
CGTCGGTCGAACGGGAAGCGGCAAGAGCAGCTTCATCCAGGCGCTTTTCATGATGTATCCGGCCCAGAAAGGGCATATCGCGATCAACGGCATCGTACCGGACCTTTCCACGGCCGAAGATCCCAAGGCGCATCGGGAAGGGCTCGATCTCACCGCTTTCCGGCGGACGATCGGCCTGATCCCGCAGGATCCGACGCTCTTCCGCGGAACCCTGCGCGAGAATCTGGTCGCGACCAACGATCCTTCGCAGGACGAAAAGATCTGGATCATCCTGCGTACGATAGAGCTGGCCGATTGGGTCGAGGCTCTGGGCGGCGGGCAAGGCCTGAACTACGTTATCGAAGAGCGCGGCGGCAACCTCTCGGCCGGTGAACGGCAGCTGATCTGCATGGCTCGCTGTTTCCTATCGCAGGCGCCGCTTATCGTCACCGATGAAGCCACGAGCTCGATCGACCCGACTTCGGAGGAGCTCCTGGTGAGGGCGCTCGAAGAACAAACGCGCGGACGCACGGTCATCGTCGTGGCCCACCGTCTCTCGACCGTTCGGACCTGTCATCGCGTTTTGTGGCTCGATAAAGGCAAGGTGCGTATGCTCGATACGCCCGAGGTCGTGCTGCCGGTGTTCGAGGCGGCCGTGCTTTGATCTTCTCAAACTTCGGTCGTGATCGGCCCCGCGAGCAATCGTCCGCGCGCGAGGGCGTCGGCGCGTTCGTTCCTTCGCCGCGGAATCCTGAGGAATCTATGCTGTGCGAAACCTGCGAGCAGAGCTTCCGCTTCCTCCTGCAAAACCACCAAAGCTGATTTTCTCAGCTTCTTCAGACCCGTCAGCGCATCGATCACATTGCGGCTGTCGCCGTGGATCAGGAGTCCGCTGGCGCTCTTCGACCGCGCGAGTTTCAAGCCTTCGATCAGACCCAGGAATTCGGCTTCATCCGAATGCCCCTTCGCCAGATAGATCGTCGTCTCGAACTCTTCGCCCGTAGCGAGGACCAGCAGAGCCGCGCCCGCCGACGGACCGGCCCCACCGCGACGGCCCTGGCCGAGCGAACTGCCGTCGAAATAAAGCCTGGCGCTTTCCCTGAGGAGGTCTTCACTCAAAGGGCGCCTCGACGAACTCACGAATCTCCGCGGCGCGCGCCAGCGCATCCTTGCGACCTATCAACGCGAGCTGCTTCGTATATTCGTAATCGAAGGCGAGGTAACTCAAAAGATCGGCGCCCTTGTCGTGCGAGGCGCCGATGCCGTGCAGCAGGTAACGCATAAGGCTCGGGAAGCGGCTGAATTGCTTCGCCGCGAGGGCGCCCAGATCTTCGGACGGCAGGAACAGGAGGGTCGGGATGCGTTTGAGCTTGTGCGTCGAGAGCTGCCGGGCCTCGGGCGCGAGGAGCGAGACCGTTTCGTTGATGCGCTGCAGACGTTCATAATCGAATTCGATGGCGTCGAGGAACAGCGAGTTGAGCAGGACGCCCGCGATATCGGCGAGCGTGATGCCGTTCATATGCGCTCTCTGGTGCATTTCCAGGGCCTCGAGATTCTTGCGCGGATAACGGACGCCGATCGTGATGATCCGATCGGCCCCCAAGTGGATGGCCGGGCTCAAGGGAGTGCTCGAACGGATGCCGCCGTCCCCGTAGTAATTGTCGTCGATGCGCACGGGCTGGAAGAAGACGGGGATGGCCGAGGAAGCCAGGATGTGCTCGAGCTTCAGCGTGGTCTTCACGCCGATGCGGGCGCTGCGCGTCCAGCTCACGTCCTCCAGGGTATCGAAGAAGCTGATGCTCGTGCCCGTCGCGTAGCTCGTGCAGGTCACCGACAGGGCGTCGATGGCGCCGGAGCGGATGTTGCGGGCGATGCGCTCCGGATCGATGTGCTTCGCCATGAATTCACGGAGCGGCGTGGAATCGAGCAGGTGCGTGGACGTGGGTTTGCCGAGGACGCCGCCCGTGGACAGGTCTTTCGCCCAGCTGAGGGCGATGCGGCCTAGGGCGAGAGGGTCGGTGCGTATCACCTGTTTCGAGACGAGCTCGCTCCACATGTCGAGCATGCTTTGCGTCTGATCCAAGAAGGTCCCGGCGGCGGACGCGAGGTAGCTCGCATTGATGGCCCCGGCCGACACCCCGGTGATGATCGAAAACGGCTGCGACCCGAAATCCGTGCCTATGACCTCGGCGATTCCGCTCAAAACTCCAGCCTGGTAAGCGCCGCGCGCTCCGCCGCCGCCGAGGGCGAGGCCCAGCCGCGGTTTCTTCCGGGAACTACTCAATCGTCACCTCATCTCGGGTTAGAGCCTCGATGCAGCTTGATTTTAAGCCAAAACCCGAGGAGCCCGCCTTAAAATAATACCTGTGAGGCGCCTTAAGAATAAAATATAATAGGCAAATCCCAAATCCAGACCCTTGAGGAGGAGATCCGCCGTGACCAAAGCCCAGTTGTCCGCACTGCTCTTTGCAGCGGGAATAACCGCCGTCTCTGCTTACGCGCAAGAGGAAGGGGATGGTACGCCCTTGCCCGAAGTCCCCACACCGACCGAAGACGTCGACAACCCTCCGCAGCAGAACCTCGAGGAGGAGATTAAAAAAGACCCGGCGCTGCAGGGCGAGCATCTCTACGATCCGCCGACCGAAAGCGAGCTGCCGCCCGGCGACACCTCGAACCAGGTGAATCCGGGCCAGAAGCCGACGACGAACGAACCCAACACTTACGAAGGCGAGCGCGGCAGCGACAGCCTCGGGCTGCTCGGGCCGATCCGCATCGGCCCCACGGTGCAGATCGGCGTTCCGCATCCGCTCACCTATGGTGTGGAAGCGATGGTCGCCGACGTGGTGAGCCTCGGTTTCTCCACCGGCAAATACCACGTGAAGCTCAACAGCAAGGGCGCGCTCGATATCACGAGCTGGGATGCCTTCGCTCGTTGGCATCCTTTTGCCGGCAGCTTCTTCCTCGGCGTCGCCTACGGCCATCAGGATCTTTCCGGCACTTATAAAGACGACGTGACGATCACCTCGGGCGCAGCGTCCGCGACCATGCCGGCGGAAGTCGACGTGGACGTGAAAGGTTCCTATTTCTCGCCGCGCCTCGGCTGGTTCGCGGTCTACAACAGCGGGCTGGTGCTGGGCTTCGAGCTCGGCGCGCAGATCCCCGTGAGCCCGAGCGTAAAAGTGGAGGAGGTGGTGACCGGCATCAGCCCCGCTCAGCAGGCGGCCATCGAAGGCACGCAGGATTACAAGGATCTGCATAAAAAAGCCGACGATGCGGCGCGAATTATAGGAAAGAAAACGCTGCCTTACGTAAGCCTTCTGAAAATCGGCTGGATGTTCTGACAGCTTGCCGTAGGGGCGAGGCTAGGGTAAAAACCCCTCTGGATCTCTTATCCATCGAGGTTACCTATGCCGGCCGCCCCTTCGCATCTCAAAGCTGAGTTGATCACCGCTATCCGTTCGTTTTTTCCGGAGGTCACGGCAGCTCTGTTATGGGGCGGCGCCACGCGGCCCGATTATTCGCCCGAGCAGCGCGATCTGGATGTGATCATCGAATTGCCCGAAGGCCATCGCCGCGAAACGGTCCTCGCCGATCGCCTCAAGGAACTCATCCAGGCGTTCCCGACCGTTCGTCTCGATCCCTTCCTCTACCTCATGGATTCCGCCGTCTCGCCTCGGGGCGAAGTCGAGTTCGTCGCGCCCTTCGGCTTCTACAAGGCCAATCCTTTTATCCCTTATATGATACAGGAGCAGCACGAGCTTCTCTTCGGCCAGAGCCTGCTGCTCACGCGCCTGCCGCTGCTTACGCTCGATCAGGCCCTCGCGGCTATGGTGCCCCAGCTGCGGATCACCCTGCGGCGCATCCTCATGGATATCGAAGTCGAAGGCGCCTGGGCTCCCGTGCTCGCCAAACACCGGGCGGCGTTGGCCCTGGTCGCCCGCAGCCTCTATTCTTTCGAGCATCAGGCGATCGGCAGCAAACAGGAGGCGGCGCTCTCGCTGGCCCGCGCCTATCCGCAGTTCGAGGCTCTGGCGAACGATCTCTATCTCGCGCAGGATCTTCAGCAAGCGCCGCAGCAAACGGCGAACCTCTCGCCGGAGCTCCTGCGTGAGTTCGTGCAGACCCTGGATCGAGTCTTCACGGCCGGCGTGAAAACCTACCCTGCCGCTCATTGAGGTGATGCATGCGAGTCCTGTTGCCTTTGCCGCGAAGAGACTTCGATCCGACGGAATCCGCCGTGCCCTGGCGCATCCTCACCAACGCCGGGCATGTAGTGGTTTTTGCGACGCCCGACGGCAGGCCTGGCGAAGCGGACGCGCGCATGTTAACGGGCGAAGGCCTCGGACTCTTCAAGAAGATGCTGATCGCCGATAAAAACGGGCAGGACGCTTATCGTGCGATGATCGCCTCCGCGGCCTTTCAAAAGCCTCGCGCCTGGGCCGAGCTGAAAGAAGCGGATTTCGCCGGTCTCATACTCCCGGGCGGTCACGCCAAGGGCATGCGTGAGTATTTGGAATCGACTCTTCTGCAGAACCTTACGGCCGCTTTCTTCGCAGCGCGTAAACCGGTGGGCGCGATCTGCCACGGCGTGGTGCTTGCGGCGCGGAGCGTCGACGAAAAAGGTGATAGCGTGCTCTATCGCCTTGAGACTACCGCGCTGCTGCAATCGCAGGAATTGCTGGCTTGGATCATCACCGCGCCGTGGGTCTCCGACTACTATCGGACTTATCCTGAGACGGTGGAGAGCGAAGTGCGGCGGAACCTTGCAAGCCCCTCGCAGTTCCGCACCGGGCCTATGCCCGTGAAACGCGATACGCCGGAGTCCTATCAGGCTGGTTTTATCGTGGAATCGGGGAATTACCTGTCGGCCCGATGGCCCGGGGACGCGCATAGGTTCGCGCGCGCTTTCGTAAGGTTGCTCGAGGGGAAATCCGCCTAGGCGTCCGGCTGCGCAGAGGCGCAGCCGCGACCTTGCCCTCAGCGTTCGATGATGATGGCCGTAGCCTTGTTCTTCGCGGTCTTTAAATCTCTCACGTCGTCGACGGTCTCGAGCAGGAGATTCTTATAGTCGGCGTCGTCGTAGATCTTCACGCGACCCTTCCAGAACACCCGCAGCGAACCGAGCGCGTTGTCGCCTATCTTCAGGTCCTTCATCAGATACTTGCCGGGTTTCAGGAGCACGACGTCGCCGCCGAAGTCGCCGTCGCGGTAGAGGGCCGCGGCCGTGGTGTTATTCCATTCCTCGACCAGCTTCCGCGCCCCCCAATCGGCTTCGTCGTAGTTGTCGACGGCGAGGAAGTTCACCTTGCGTTTGGCGGCCGGCAGGCACTGCGTCTCAAAACGGGTCCGCAGGTTGTCGATCTTGTTGTCGTTTTGCGAGAAGAGGTTGCTCGGCGCATCACGGAAGTGGTTCATCACGAGCAGATAGATGTGTTTGTTGTTGCCGCGCTCGTCGAGGGGATGGTTGTCCCAGCGGGTCTTGCAGCTGACGTCGTCGCCTTTGAGGCCGAGGCTCCAGTAGTTCTCGTTGGTGAAGTCCTGGCCGAAACCGATGCCGAGGTCTTTTTTATCGCTGTGGTCCGAGAAGACGACGAGGCGTTTGCCCATCTTCTTCATCTCGTCGAGGCGCGGCCAGCCCTTATCCATCACGCCGTAGGAATAGGGGTTGAAGATCTGCTTCTTGAACACGTCCGCTTGATTAAGCGCGTCGGAGAGTTGCTTCGGGTTCACGTAGTCTTCGAGGAAGACGGTGACGATATCATCGGGATGGCTGTCCACCCAGTTGCCGATATCCTTGAGTTTCGCCGGCAGATCCGCGCTTTTGCCGAACGAGGCCGTGGTGCCCGGCTGGTTGTGCGAGAGGATGGCTTTCGGTTCGCCGTCCGTGGTCTTCCCGCCGAGGATCGTTGTCACGATATTCCCCGAAGTGGCTTCGGGCCAGATATCGATCATGAGCGCCCGCACGCCGTCGTTCAATTGCTCGGTCAGGCCCTTGATCTGGTTGTAGGCCGGATAACCGTTGAGGTCGCGTGGATTCACGTGCGCGTTGTGAGCCGTGAGCCAGGAGACTTCATCGTAGTGAGGTGATTGTTCGACTGGAGTGACGCTGGGCGTGGTGGTGGTCGTCGTCCCGGTTTTGGTCGTGCCGCCCGTGGTCGTTCCCGTGCTGCCCATGGTCGTCGTGCTGCCGGTCGATCCCGTGGTGCTACCTGCCGTCGTTCCTCCAGAACTGCCGCCCGGCGTCGAACCCGTTCCCGTGCTGCTCGCGCCTGGAACCGTGCCCGCGGAGTCGCCGGAGCCGGTCGCCACCGTGGAATCCACGCCGCCCTTCTCGGCCCCCGCGCTCTTGCTGAAAGTGAAGCTCGGTTTTTCAGGTCGGGATTTGCAGGCCGCCGACGAAAGCACGAGGCCTAAGACGAGAAACGAAGTGTGAGTTTGTCTCAGCATGGGACCATCCTAAGTATAGAGGCGTGCACCACCTATCGGCAGATTTTGCTGATTCGTTAAGAGCGAAGAGCCTCTGTCGAATAGTTAGCCAGTCTCATTATATTAGCATGTTAGATCCTAGCCGGCAGACCCAAGAACCATTTTTTCTTGTTTGAACCTCCAGAGCGCGACTCCCAGCATCAATCCGCCGAGGGCGAGCGTGATCAGCTCCGCGGCGAGCAGCGGGGCGAATTCCATGGTTTCCCCATGCAGGAGAGTGCGGAACGCG